>CAZLPR010000049.1:0-8349 GCA_964561415.1 uncultured Dechloromonas sp.
GGCCCGCCGAGTGTCGCCCCGATCCGTGCGGCTGGCGAGTTTGGGCCAAGGAGCAGCTGGCCTCGGGAAGTACGGTGTTCTCCGATGGCTTGGCCTGCTTCACTGCGGTCACCGAGGCCGGCTGCATGCATCGCCCGACAGTCATGGCTGGACGTAAACCGAGGGAGGTTCCCGAGTTCAAGTGGATCAACACCGTGCTCGGTAATCTCAAGACCAGTCTGTCGGGTTGCTTCCATGCCTTCAACTTCCAAAAATATGCGGCGCGCTACCTGGCTGCCTTCTGCTACCGCATTAATCGGCGTTTCGACCTGCGTACGCTTCACCAGCGTCTTCTGGTCGCCGCGGCAGGTTCGGCACCTCGGCCGTTGCGCTTGATTCGGTTGGCTGACGTTCATTGCTAATCACGAATGAAAATGACCCAGGAAGGGTCATTTGAAGGTTACTGCGCGATGAGAGCGACAAGATTTTCCTCAATCAATTTTGCCAATCGATCAGGGTCTAATCCTTGTGCGTCGATAGTGGCGCCGGACTCGGTCACGACTAGGCGAATTGGCTTGTCACCAGGGCGCTGAATACGCAATTCACGGCGGTAATTCTTGCGGCTGGTGCGAGACGCAACCTTGGCCAGTATCCAAGGGATGACTTGCTCTTGTGCGGTCAGCTCGTCCTTGTCCAGCGAGTCTTTGCTCATCCCGGTCTTAGCTGCTCGATCAGCCAATTTTTGCAGAGCCTCTGTAACCAGCTTAGGCTCGCGCTCATTGAGCCCCTTGGCGTGGAGCTTGTATGCCAGCTTGTAAGCACAGACTACGGGATACGTCTGTACGATTTCAAGGGCGGCGTTTGGCAGGTGACCGAATGCGCGCAGGTTGGTGATCTGCGATGGCGAGACCCCCAGAGTTGCAGCAATTTCCCGGCCAGTTTTGCATGCGCCGGTTCGTTCGAGCATGAGGATGGCCTGGTAGCGATCCCAATCCGACAAATCTTTTTTGATTGCGTTGTCTGCTGTAAGCGCGATTGCTGCTTGAACATCAGTCATGTGCTTAATCACGGCTGGAATCATGCTCCAGCCAAGTTTGATCGCTGCATGCACTCGGTGATGCCCGGTGACAATCTCAAAAGATTTAACCGTTAAATCTTTTTCAACTGCTAAAAATTCGGGGACTGATTTAATCTGCAAATCCCTTTGCGGATTTGCGACTGCTCGCACCACAATCGGGCTGATTAGCCCGGAAGATTGCAAACTCTCCGCGAGTTTCGCGATCTCATCCTCTGACCCCATCTCACGCACTTGGAACGGCGAGCGGTAGAGCGATTCAATAGGCAGGTCCACCGTGCAAGGGGGTACAATTTCTGCTAATACTGAATCTGCTACCTCAGCCTGGATAACTTCCCGCGACCGACGGCGCCCCATGCTTTCTGCGAGAGTCTTATCAGTAGCTTTGGTCATTGCGCTGCCTCGCTTTTCTTGAGTTCGGCTATCGTGGCGATCTGGCGGGCGATCTCAACGATCTCGCGCGAGCAAGTGCATTCCCGGTCGTACTGTAGCACCGTCTGGCCCGCGGCTTGACTTTTCCCGATGTCGGCTGATTGCGGCACGACGTGGGCAAGGACCGTCTCAAAATAATCGCCAATGACGGCTTGGGTGATTTTGCAGAGCTTCTTGCGACCGTCGTGCTTAGTCAGTATGGCGCCACCGAGTTTAAGCCTGGTATTGACCGTCTTGGCTTGATTTACAAATTCGATCATGTCATCCGTTCCGACCAGGGCCAGCTTGCTACCGGACTCAACAGGGACAAAAACCATATCCGCGGCGGCCAATGCATTGGCTGTCAGGAAAGAAAGGGCGGGTGGCGTATCCAAGATAATCACATCGAAGACGTCTTTGACGCTATGCAGTTTTTGTAGCAACAGGGAGGTCGAAGAAAATGGCGTCGATTGCAGCTCGCGCTCAAGCTTTGCAAGCTTCAAGGTGGCGCCGATTAGGGCCACGCCTGGAATGGTTGTTTTTTCGACAATCGCCGCAGCTATGGACTCTTTACCCGCCAGCATTTGTTCGACTGTTACGGCCGGGGTCTCATCGTAGCCGTAAATCAGTTGGGTCGCATTTCCTTGCGGATCGAGATCCACGAAGAGTACGCTGTAGCCCTCGCGCGCCAGGGCGTCGGCGACATTGACGGAAACGGTAGTTTTGGCGACACCGCCTTTGTGATTAGCGAACACTAGGGTTTTAGCAGTCATTGGCAATTCATTTAACAGACGAATTGCCGGATGTTAGCAACATCCCTGTAAAGTGCAACTATCAGCGCTGTAGAAAGCCCTCAAAGACCTGAGTTTTCTTGTGTTTGCCAGCTCTCGGTGCTCAGAAACCGGCTTGAGCAGATTGGCCTACCTTGAATACTTAACTCAAGCTTACCGAGCCGTTCCAGTCAGGCTTTCGCCCGTTGCGGGGCCGGCCATCGGCGTTTGAACGAACCTTAGGCGGCCGCTAGGTTCTCAAGCCGGGCTTCACGGGACCGCCGGCGCACCACGACCATATCAGCCGGTGTTACGGCATAGCTCTCTAAAAAGCCGATCGTGACTAAGCGGTCGAGTGCGCGTTTTAGCTGGCTGCGGAAATGAAATAATTTCTGGCATCCGCTTTCACTGAGCTCGGCGTATTTCGCGACCGAAAGCGGAATAGGCTCGCCGTGTGTTGCCAGGTAAGAGTGCAGCCAGAGGGTAAGCGTGGCGCGCGGCCCAATTAGCCTACGCTCGGCCCACGCAATGAGTGAGTACGCATCATCAGCAAAGAGCAGGATGATTTCTTTTTCGAGTTCAACGACCCAGCGCGAAAGGACCTCGCCGCTGGTGCTGTCGACCCAGGCGAAGGACCGGATTAGTGACTTGCCGTAGCCCGCTGATTCATCACGGAATGCAATCTTGACCGTGTTTGCCGCCAAACGCTCCAGGCATTCCCGCAGCCGCTTGTAAGCTAGGCTATTGGTGCCCCACCCGAGGTCCTTGAGCATGCTGTATGCCGTGAATTGGACTAGCTCGCCGATCGGTAGTTGCCGGGCAAGATGCAGCACTTGCATAAAAACAGAAGCATCATCCTGCCGGAGTTCTTCGCCGCGATAGCTGATCTCATAATTCGCAAGGCTGGCGATCGGGGTATTCTTGTAAAATTCCCTAGCGTCATTATTTGTCTCGCCTCGGCGCGCGTTGAAAAGGGCGCTCCGGGCTAAGACGTTGGGTAAGCCTCGCTTAGTTTCGCCCCAAAGCGGTAGCTGACGCGACTCGATTAACGCCGTTACCGCCCGTTGCTTTCGCTCTGCACGGATCGTTTCGATAATATTCAGCGGGTCTTTGGGTTTCGCCATTGGCTGATTATATGCCGCGTGAGCATGTGGCTATATCGTTCAAGTAGCGTGACTTTTCAGGAATCATCGCTACTTGAACGAATGGCAGCAATGGAACCGCGCTAGGTTCGGGATCTTCCTTCCTACAGACGCCTTTGACCTTTTTAACTTGCCTTCATCGCTACTTGAACGAAGCAAAGATTTATGTGATCGCCGCTTTTTGATTAAGAAAGATTAAAGAAAAGATTAAGGACTGCTGGAAGCCAATAACGGCGGGCTTTTCGGGGCGATTTACTCGCTACCGGAACGAGTCGTTTATCGCTACTCGAACGCTAATTGCACGCTACAAGACTATTAGTCGGCAACCGAGCATCGCTCCTGGAACGCCAGCCCCATCGCTACTCGAACGCGGTGACTCGTTCGGCAAGCGTGGCTTTATCGCTACTCGAACGATAGATTTTCAGGTTTTGCGTCGCCGAGCAGGGCGGCGGTGCGAAAAAGAGGCGAAATAGGGTGTTTTCGTTTGAGTAGCGATGGCCTGACCTTGTTTAGGTATCGTTCGAGTAGCGAGCAGCTAGGGCGAAGCGATTAGGGTTGGCTGGGCGGGGCGTTGATATCGGTATCGTTCGAACGGCGATGGAGCGGGAAGTATTGTAAGTGTGCGGAGTGTAGTGCGGGGGGGACGGCATGGCTGGCGGAAGTGAGTGCTAACTGGTGCGGGTTGGTTGGTGCTGCCTGGTGGGGCTGAGCGCAAGACGGCCGGTAGGTGATAGCCACGGCTGTACGAATCACTGAGTGAGCGTAATTATGGATTATTTGGAAGAAGCGTGCGAGCTGCGCCGGTCTATTTGACTTGAGATCGGGCTGCGGGTCAGGGCGGACCATCGGGAAGCCGCATGAGACCATCTCCTGGCTGGACTACCGAGGGTGGGGCAGGGCACCTTGGCGCGATTGGGACTCGCGGCTACCTTAGCGTGCAGAGCTAGCCTTGAACAACGCCAACCAGGCGGGAAGCTTGCACTCGCCCTCCTTTTCCGCGCAGCACATCTTCGACACCCCACCTCGCCGATCACCACCTTCAAGTCCGCTCTGCCTCTGACCTAAAAGCTTCACCTGCACCGCGCCGAACCCTGTGCTCCCTCTCCCCGTCCCGGCGCGCCCAAGCACGCACATCGGTCGATCAACGGAGGACGCAGCCCGGTGCTGCCGAACTCCATGGGCTGCCGCCGGGGCCTCAAAACGAAAAGGCGCCCGGCGGCTGCTTGAACCGAAAACCCCTCCGGCTGACGGAAATCTGCGGATCATATATTGGCATTGACGCATTACCTATCTGATGGTCAGGTGAGCGTCCAAAACCACGTTATCTGTCACTGGATGAGCTACAGACCGACCTTGATGCTTGGCTGACCTACTGCTACAACGAGCGAACCCATCAGGGTAAGAGGTGTTCCGGATTTACGCCTCTGCACACCACAAGCGCAGGAAAGGAGGTGTGGAACGAGAAAGATTGCCAATCTGAATTTGATCTGGCAATCAGGCACCGTCAAAACGGAGAACTGTCAGATCAGGGCGCGACTTCTACACAACCGCGTTGCTCGATCGCATCACCCATTACTGCGAAATTCTCGAGACCGGCAACGACTCCTTCCGCTACAAACAGCGGAAAAAATCCGTCAAATTAGCCTGAGCAACTGGAAAGATTTGGATGCTGATTGACATCCTGGTAATACTCGCGCCGCTGGAACATGAAGAAGACTCTACGGAGAGTTTGTGGGCAATGGCGATGACTTCCTTCGGGGCGGCTCGCAGTTTATGCTCCACGCTTCCTCCCCACGCTCGGTCACCCTCACGCAGTTGCGCTTCACTTCGTTCGTCGTGATCAACTGACGACGGGAATATAGCCGCAGGAGAGCGCCCAGCATGGGCGCACAAAATAAAGGCCGGAAACCCGGCCATTTCTTTACGCAGTTTCTTTGTGCGTGGTTTTGTATCGCGCCGCGATCTCTTGCTTACTCTGCCGCAGCAATTTTATCTCGGATGGTGACAGCATCGGTGGTGCGTTCGAGGTACCGAGCCTCTGATTGAGTAAGGCGGTCGAAGTTGTGACCGAACCTACCGATCCACCACTCTTCAAGTTGTTCGCCATGTTTTAGCCTCAATGCAGTAAGTTGTTCATTTGTTGGAGCAAGTTTGGCCGAGTAAGGCTTTCCGGTCAAGACCGTAGCCCCAATTACCCGACCGCCTTTGGACTCGATGTAGCCTTTTAGGTTGGCCAGCGTGCCTCCCTGGCCAATGAAGTCGTCGACGAGAATGTAGTCAGCGCCCTCGACTACATCGCCATCGAAAAGAGCTTGCTTGGCAAGACGAGAGAATCCGTTTGCCCCGGTGTGGCCAACGACGTTGATCTGGACAATTGACCCGTCGACGGGGAAGCCAGTGCGTTCAGCCAGTTCGTCAGCCAAGGCTTCCGGGATCGCGTTGACGCCCGTTTTTTCGAAAGCATGCGCGGATGCCAGGAGTGGTGACCTACCTGCGGCCAGATTGATAACCTTTTCGACAGCCTCGGGCGAGATGGTTTCCTGCACAAGCTGGAAGGCCGCATCGGAATCACCCGCCTTGGCCTCGGCATAAACGGCGTGTTTTTTCACTGCCAACTCAGACGAGTGGAGTATTACGTCGGGGAAGTCGTGCCACGGCGTTCTGACTGGGTTTGGGTCATGCATCGGCTGGAGAAGGTTTTTTGCCAAGCCTGTCTGGGATAATCCCAAGATGATAAGCGATAAACAATCTAATGGCAGACTGGCTCGCTATTGGGCCTCTTGGGACCATTTCTGCTTGCGATCAATACTCAGCCGATGCGCTCCTGGAGTGCGGCGTTGTACAGCTCGCAATGCAGCCGCACCCATGCCGTGAGCAGTTCGGCCTCGTGGGCATTGGGGTACAGCTTGAAGGTGGCTTTGCGGTATTCCATGATGTTGTATTAGCACAATTCGTTAAGGCGCAAGCATGAAAAACACTAATAAATCAAGCTCGCACGCTGTTTTTAACATTAAGCTGCATATCGTTTTAGTGACGAAATATCGCCGCAAAACGCTGACACCGGTACTGCTGGATTACCTCAAGGCAGCGTTTGTCGATTGCCTCACCGCTTGGCGCTGCAAACTGGTCGAGTTCAGCGGAGAACCCGATCACGTATATCGTGTAGCTGGCCTTTTTGGTCGGAGAATACGATTTGTACTTTGTTTGTGAAGTCATGGGTAAAGTGCTGTAAGCCAATAGAATTTGGGATCAAGTTGCCGACTTTGATGACGCCGGTTTTGGGGCAGGCGGCGTGCTGTAGATCAGAGAGATGAAGCTAGAAAAGGTATGGATGCACCGCATAGATAAAGATGTTTTCTCCCCGAGCTAATTGCAACTAACCTTCATCTTGTTGAGCTTACTATCGCACTGTTTTCGGAGCTAAAAATTTTAGGCTTCTATCGGTGTTTATTGGAAATTGTAGGGTTGGATACGGGTAATGTGTACGAAAACTTAATGAAGGTTAGTTGCAGTTAATAAGACAAAGGCCTAAAGTGCACCCATGCTAAACAAAGCCACTACCTCAATTTTTGATGGCGCCAGCAGCTGGCTGGCAGAACCTTTAGAGTCCCTTGCCGCATGGCTGTTGTCGCCAACTTACGTGGTAACGAAGCAGGGTGTTGAGCAGCCGTTGAGGGCATCCAGCGCCGAGGTCTATCGCTTCATGGGAAGCAAGTTCATCCGTGAGGTCATCCTGTCCCATCCAGAAGATGAAGGTAAGCAAGCGAAGTCCGGTAAGGCTTGGTCAGATGTGTTCGCTGACGACATCCAGGCCTTTCTGGTCGGGAATGACCTGAAGCGCGGGATACGCAATCGCTACGTGCGGCTCCTTGAGCGGCTCTTTGACCATCTTGCGGCTAAGGGACTGGTAGACCACAACCCTGCACGCGGCCTGGCGATGAAAGCGCCCTCTAAGTCGAACGCGAACCACGAAAACACGATGTGGCTTAATCAGTTGCAGCAGGCCGCAGTGGTACTAGCACTTCCCGACGGACCTGGCTGGAAAGTGCAACGGAATCGAGCGCTGATAGCCACGGTGCTTGGGGGAGGGTTGAAAGTCTCAGAAGTCATCGAGTTGCGCACGCAAGCTATCGGTCTACGACAGCCTGATGGTAGTCTTTACATCGAAGTACCGGTGGTCGGTGCCGGCCGACGGCATCGTACGAAGGTAGCACCTTGGGCAGCCGGCATTTTGGTGGAATGGATAACTACGCGCACAGAGTTTGGCCTACCAGATGATTTGCTGTTTCCCGCGAAACCAATAGGCGGACCGTTGCATAAGGCGACGGTGTATCGGCAGTGCGCTGCGGTACTGAACAAGGCTGGTGTCGATCCGACCATCATCAAACGGCGTGGCGCACGGACGTTGCGGAACACGTACGCGATTCGGGAGCTCGAGCGCGGGCAGCAACTGGAGCTGGTAGGTGAATATCTCGGCCACCGCACGGACAGGAGTACCGAGTATTACCAAGAGCAGTTGAAAAAAGCGAAGGCGAAATGACAAAAATCAAGTTGTCCGTGGTGACAGCTCCAACCCTGAGTGAGCGGTCGTTCGCGCACGTCCAGCGAAAAAAATTGGCTCGGGCAATCTGAGCAACCGCTTCCCTAAAAAACACACACTTTGTGTCCACCCTGCCGTTGAGTTCCTTGGGGCTCCAACGGCAGCAGGTAACCGATTCGAGCAGTCACACAATGCGACTAGCCAATTCCAGCACATCGGCCTCAACGGTCATTGGGAGGGAGCCGATTGAGCGACCGTTCAATGTTAGTTTGCCACCGGTTGAGTACGTTGGGAAAATTCAGGCCTGACTGACGAATCTGACTGGCAGCTTTTCGATTACCGCTACTTACATTACCCGAATGCGCGGAAAGCCTCGTCCAAACGATCTGGTTGCGCAGCAACCTTTAGGCAAAGCCGCCGAGTTTGGTCGGG
>CAZLPR010000049.1:8373-9959 GCA_964561415.1 uncultured Dechloromonas sp.
ACGCCATAGGCGTCCCTGCCTTGGTTGTTAATCAGGCGTTGCCTGCTGCTCAATGTATTGCCGGATGATGCTGATCGGAGCGCCGCCACAGGAGGCGGCAAAGTAGCTGGGCGACCACAATCCACCCTTGAGATAGTAGCGCTGGGCGATATCCGGTCTTTCCTTGCGCAGCACCCGGCTTGAAGCCCCCTTGAGACTGTTCACCAGAGCCGATACGGCAACCTTGGGCGGATAGTTCACCAGCAAATGCACATGGTCACGTTCGCCGTCCATTTCCACCAGGTCAGCCTCAAAGCCGGCGCATGTTTTAGCGAACAGTTCTTTGAGCCGGGAAATTGCTTCGCTATCGAATACTTTGCGGCGATATTTCGCCACAAAAATAAGATGGACGTGCATGTTAAAAACACAGTGCCGCCCGTGTCGAATGTCATTGTTTGTTTGCATAGACCAAACTATAATTGAGCCATGAACCGCTTGCAAGCCTACAAATACGAACTACAGCCCAACGGCGAACAGCAGCGTAATATGCGCCGCTTCGTTGGCTCGTGCCGGTTCGTATTCAACAAGGCGCTGGCGATGCAGAAAGCCAGATACGAGCAAGGTGAGAAGAAGCTGGGCTACGCCGGTCTATGCAAGTCGCTGACCGAATGGAAAGCGCAAGCTGAAACGATTTGGCTGACCGAAACGCCCTCCCAGGCATTGCAGCAAACCCTCAAGGATTTGGAACGGGCCTATACCAACTTCTTCGCCAAACGCGCCGACTTCCCACGCTTCAAGAAGAAAGGCCAATCGGACAGTTTCCGCTACCCGCAGGGCTTCAAGCTCGATCAGGGCAATTCCCGAATCTTCCTGCCCAAACTGGGCTGGATTCGCTACCGCAACAGCCGAGACATGCTCGGTACGCCAAAGAACGTCACCGTATCTTGCAACGGCGGCAAGTGGTTCGTGTCGATCCAGACCGAACGCGAGATGGCGGAGCCGGTACATCCGTCGACCTCGATCATCGGTATCGACGTGGGTATCACCCGCTTCGCCACGTTGAGCGACGGCAGTTTCATCGAACCGCTCAACACTTTTCGGAAGCATGAGCAACGACTGGCGCGCTATCAGCGGGCCATGTCGCGCAAGACGAAGTTCAGCAACAACTGGAAAAAGGCGAAAGCCAAAGTCCAGAAGATTCATACCCGCATCGCCAATGTTCGCCGCGATTTCCTGCACAAGTGCTCAACCACGATTAGCCAAAACCACGCGATAGTGTGTATCGAGGACTTGCAGGTACGGAACATGTCCAAGTCAGCGGCAGGCAGCAGCGAAGCGCCAGGGCGCAACGTAAAGGCCAAGTCGGGCCTCAATAAGTCGATTCTGGATCAGGGTTGGGCCGAGTTCCGCCGGCAACTGGAATACAAGCAGGTTTGGCAAGGTGGCGACGTGTTGGCGGTTCCGCCACGCAACACCAGCCGAACGTGCCCGTGCTGCGGACATGTATCAAAAGACAACCGCAAGACTCAAGCCAAGTTCGAGTGCGTCGAGTGCGGCTATGAGAACAACGCCGATCTGGTCGGCGCGATCAATGTTTTAGCGGCAGG
>CAZLPR010000050.1:0-9908 GCA_964561415.1 uncultured Dechloromonas sp.
TTCAATATCGGTCAGGCCGTCGATGCTGCCCTTGAGCGTGTCGCCCGGCAGCACGGCGCCCACGCCGGCCGGGGTACCGGTGTAAATCAGGTCGCCGGCAGCCAGGCGAACGGTCGTCGACAGGTTGGCGATGATCTCGGCCACCGGCCACATCATCATCGCCAGATCGCCCTCCTGGCGCACTTCGCCATTCACACGCAGCCAGATTCGCCCCTGGGTCGGATGACCGCTCAACGCCAGCGGCTGAATCACGCCGGCCACCGCCGACTGATCGAACCCTTTGCCCATATCCCACGGTTGGCTTTTTTCCTTGGCTCGATTTTGAATATCGCGACGCGTCAGATCAAGGCCGACGGCATAGCCGAAAATCAGATCTTTTGCACTGTCGACCGCAACATTTGCCCCTCCTGAACCCAGCGCGACAATCATTTCCACCTCATGGTGCAAATTTTTGGTTAGCGGCGGGTAGGCCACAGTCACCTCCCCTGCGCCGCTGACCAGCGCATCACTCGGCTTCATGAAGAAAAACGGCGGCTCGCGCCCATCGGCCTGCTCAAGCGCCCCCATTTCACGGGCATGGTCAGCATAATTTCGGCCAACGCAAAAAATGCGGCGCACGGGAAACCGGTCGGTGCTCGTGGAAATTGGCAGAGAGGGAAGCGGATGAGGTTCAAAAATGTAGGTCATGGGCGTTAATAACAAAAAAGATGAGAATAACAACAAGTGTGTAATATTCCATAACTCGTCAGCCAGTGCAGTGCTAAAGTTTTATTCTATAGAAATAAGAAAAACGACTCAGCCCAGGGACGTCTCATGAATCCACAAATACTCCGCCTCAGCACGCTATGCACCGCTCTTTTTTCCAGTTGCGCAGTAGCCGTCGGGTTTGGTGAGATCACC
Source organism: uncultured Dechloromonas sp. (assembly GCA_964561415.1). GTDB lineage: Bacteria > Pseudomonadota > Gammaproteobacteria > Burkholderiales > Rhodocyclaceae > Azonexus. The sequence continues at coordinate 901 of CAZLPR010000050.1, forward strand.
CTGCGCTCAAGAGTCGGGGAACCCCTGCACGCTGAAGTCACAGTCATATCGAGTATCGGCGACCAGGTCGATACTGCCTGCTTCTCCTTAGCCGCTTTACCTAACGCCGACCTGCCGGTCATTTCCAACGCCCGCATCAGAGTCGCGCGCCAAGGGCAGGAATACCGTCTTTACATTACCGGCACCAAGCCAATCGAGGAACCAATTTTCCTCCTCGGGCTACGCGCCAACTGCGGCGTAGACTTGCAGCGGGATTACATCCTGATGCCCTACCCACCACTGGAACTAGCCGAAACAGCCAACCTGGCGCCAGCGACAACCAGCGTACCGCCACCGCGGAAAAAGGCGAACTTCAAGGATTGGCCCACCCGCGAGGGTGACACCCTGGAAAGCATCGCCGAAGCACAGATTCCCGACAACCACACCGAACAACAGCGACTGCTAAGCGCCATGCGACGCGCTAACCCAACCCTCGCATCCGAACGGCACTTAGCAGAAGGTACCGCGGTCCGGATTCCCAAGCTGGGAAAACCAGCAGTGGCGCATAACGCGACGCGGACCGAAGCCCCCTCCCGTCCACGGCCAGCAAAACGCCTTACGACGCCGCAACCAAAAACGAGCCTCCCGCACGAAACCTCGCAAACACCGGCTGGCAGTATCGACCGGCTTGTCCTCGGCGCCCCCCCGGCAGAACTGAACCCTGGCGAAAAAGCAGTGGCGCTACGCGGCAGCATGGGCGACATCGAGAAACGCATGCTTAAGCTGGAGGCAACGCTAAGCTTGTTAAAACAGGAAGTGGCAAAGCTCGACAGCGCCCTGGAACTTACTGCCGAGGCATTCGACCTAAAACAAAAACTTCAGGCCGCCCAAATGCTCCAACCCGCGCCCATCACGAACGTGCCCGTAGCGCCGCCGCCCGCGCTAGCCCCCACTGCCTCGCGCACCGACAACTGGATGGAACTGCTGATTAGCGCCCTCATTGGCGGCGGCATCGCGGCTGGCCTAACCCAACTGTTCGGGGGGCGCCGTCGCGAACAGAGCAACGCAAAACCACTCTTGGCCGACGCAAGCTTTCAGCAAATAACCGAGCCCGAGGCGCAACTTGCCAGCGACATAACCGGACCAAGCCCGGACGTTCTCGTGCCGCCAATGGTTACCACGCCCCAAACCTCATTGGCAACCGTCGACATCCCTCTCGCTTTGGCGACGCAGAGAGAACCGATGGACGGCAAAAACGTTCATCCCGATTATATCGATAGCGACTCTGCCCTTGCACTGGCCGAAATCATGCTTTCCTTCGGCCGCCTGCGTGGCGCCGTAGAAACGCTGTCCCAGCATATCGAAGATAACTCGCCCGGCAACATCAAGCCCTGGACGATGTTGTTGGACCTATATCGCAGGGGCGGCATGCAAGCCGAGTTCGACAATCTGGCCACGATGATGCGCCAACGATTCAATGTCGCCATACCCGCTTGGGAAGGATTCACCACGCCTATTTCCGGACTGCAGTCACTTGAAGACTTCCCCCACATCATCAGTCACATTGTGCAGGGCTGGGGCAAGCAGGAGGCCATGGATTATCTTGACGACCTCGTCCATGACAATCGTTCCGGCAAACGTAGTGGTTTTCCGCTTGAAGTCATCGAAGAACTTGCCCTGCTCATGCACATTCTTGCAGACGCTTACGGACTGAAGCGCCCTGCTTAAACCGGGTTATCCACGTCGACAAATTCACAATCCAGCCCAAATTTCCCGGCGAGATGAGTGGCCAACGCCTGTACACCATAACGCTCCGTCGCATGGTGCCCGGCTGCGACATAAGCCACCCCGCTTTCGCGTGCGAGATGCACCGTTTGCTCCGAGATCTCACCTGAGATATAAGCATCGACCCCAAGCGCAATCGCCTGTTCAAAATAACCCTGCGCACCGCCGGAACACCAGGCAATCCGCCGTAGCGGGCGCGAGGCCTCGCCAATCACCAGTGGCGCCCGCCCCAGTTGACGGGTCAAGTTTTCACTCAATGCGGCCAAATCGCCCGATTCAGCCAGCGTTCCGAACCAGGCCATATCCTGCTCGCCAAAACGCCCTTCTGCCATCCAGCCAAAACGTCTGGCCAACTGCGCGTTATTACCCAGTTCCGGGTGCGAATCGAGCGGCAAATGGTAAGCCAGCAGGTTGATGTCATGGCCAATCAAAGTCCCCAGACGCTGCCGGCGTATCCCGGTGACGCAACCATCGTCACCTTTCCAGAAATAGCCGTGATGCACCAGAACGGCATCGGCATTTCGCGCCACCGCCGCATCAAGCAAAGCCTGGCTGGCCGTCACTCCGGCGACAATGCGCTGCACCTCGCTGCGTCCTTCCACTTGCAAGCCGTTTGGGCAATAATCCCGAAACTTACCGGGCTCCAAAAGCTGATCCAGATACTTCACCAATGCGTCGCGTTTCATTGATACGGTCTTTCTCATGAACAGGTTGTGGCTGATTTTTGCACAAACGGTCACCGTTGCGGTGGCCGTTCTCTTTGTCGTCACGACCTTGAAACCAGCTTGGTTGCCGACACCGGCGCCGGTCATTGCGCTGCAGACTGCGCCATCCAGCGCCGAGGACGGCCCACGGGCGGCAGGCTCTTATCGTGAAGCGGCACGGGCGGCGCTGCCCTCGGTAGTGCACATTTACACGACACAGCAGATCAAGCAGCCAAACCACCCGCTGTTCGATGATCCGATTTTTCGCCACTTCTTCGGTGATCGCCCGGAAGGCCAGCCGCGGCGGAATTCCGGCCTCGGCTCAGGCGTCATCGTCAGCCCCAATGGCTACATCCTGACCAATTTCCACGTCGTCGATGCAGCCGACGATATTCAGGTCTCGCTCAATGACGGCACCACGCACAAAGCACGCGTGATCGGTAGCGACCCGGAATCCGACTTGGCCATTTTACAGATCAAAGCAGACAAATTGCCGACCATCACATTTGGCCAAATGGACAATTTACGCGTCGGCGACGTGGTTCTCGCCATCGGCAACCCCTTTGGCGTTGGCCAGACGGTGACAATGGGAATTGTTTCAGCCCTGGGCCGTTCGCACCTCGGGATCAACACCTTCGAGAATTTCATCCAGACCGACGCGGCGATTAATCCCGGCAATTCCGGTGGCGCCCTGGTCGACGCGCATGGCAATCTGGTCGGCATCAATACCGCCATTTACTCACGCACCGGCGGCAATCACGGCATAGGTTTCGCCATCCCGGTTTCCAGTGCGCGCAACATCATGGAACAAATTATCCAGAATGGCACCGTCACGCGCGGCTGGATCGGTGTCGAAGCCCAGGAAATCACACCTGAACTGGCCGAGTCATTTGGCCTGCCGGATGTCGAGGGCGCCCTGATCGCCGGCGTCGTCCGCAGCAGCCCGGCTGACCGGGCGGGCATTCGCCCCGGCGATGTCTTACTCGCGGTGGAAGGCAAGGCAGTCAAAGATCCACAGATCATGCTCGACCTGATTGCCGCGCTCAAACCCGAGGAACTAGCCGGCTTCCGATTGCGCCGCGACAAGAAAATCGTTGAATTGCAGGTCAAAATTGGCAAGCGACCGGCCATGCGCATCGAGAAAGAGTAAGCCATGTGCCAACTGCTTGGCATGAACTGCAATGTCCCCACCGACATCTGTTTTTCTTTTGCCGGCTTTCAGGCCAGAGGCGGCGCCACCGACGTGCACTCGGATGGCTGGGGTATTGCCTTCTTTGAAGGCAAAGGCACCCGGGTCTTTCTCGAACCGCAGGCCTCCTGCACTTCACCTGTCGCCGAATTGGTGCGGCACTATCCGATTCGCTCCAAAAATGTCATCGCCCACATCCGCAAGGCCACCCAAGGCGTGATCGGCCTGGAAAATACCCATCCTTTCATGCGCGAGTTGTGGGGGCGCTACTGGATTTTCGCCCACAACGGCAATCTGCTCGATTTCAAGCCGGGACTGGATGGCAGCTTTCTACCGGTCGGCCTGACCGACAGCGAACACGCCTTCTGTTGGCTACTGCAAGAACTGCGGCAACGCTTCGGGAGCACGGCGCCAGAGCGGACCCGGCTGTTTGCAGCGATCCATGAACTGACGCTGAAAATCGCCCGCTATGGCGAATTCAATTTCCTGCTCTCGAATGGCGACTGCCTGTTCGCCCATGCCTCGACCCAACTCAGCTACATTATTCGGCAGGCGCCTTTCGCCCAGGCACACCTGAAGGATCAAGACATCACAGTTGATTTCAGCGACGTTACAACGCCGGATGATCGGGTCGCCGTCATCGCCACACTGCCGCTAACCGATAACGAACCCTGGACCACCTTACCCGCCGGTACACTATGGTGGTTTGAAGAAGGCGCGCCGGTGCAAACACTGGAAACACGCCCGGGGCCGGTCAAAAAAGCGGTTTAACTACGCCGGCCAGCCGACCGCCAATCGACGGCCAGCAGCCAGGACAATGGCTGGTTTTGGTGTCGTGCCGAAGCATCAATTTCCGTACTATTTCAGCGTCGACCGCAGAACCCGCCTTTTACTCGGTGGTTGCAGCACTCTCTTTTGGCGCCGGCTTGGAAACCAGGCGCGCTGCCAAAATACCCACTTCGTAAAGCAGACACATCGGAATTGCCAACGAGAGCTGTGAAACGACGTCCGGCGGCGTCACAACTGCCGCTACAACAAAAGCGCCAACTATAAAATAGGAGCGCCATTCCTTGAGTTTCTCGACCGTGACAACCCCCATCTTGACCAGCACCACCAAGGCTACGGGGACTTCAAAAGCAAGACCGAAGGCGAGGAACATCGTCATCACAAAAGACAGGTAGGCCTCGATATCTGGCGCCGGGGTAATGCTCTTCGGCGCGAAGCTGGTAATAAAATGGAATACCTGCCCGAAGACAAAGAAATAACAGAAAGCCATGCCCATCAGGAAGAGCAGGCAACTGGAAACAATCAACGGAATACCCAGACGCCGCTCATGGGCGTACAAGCCCGGCGCGACAAATGACCAGACCTGATAAAGGATAAAGGGTATAGACAGCACAAAAGCGACCATCGCCGTCACCTTGAGCGGCACCATGAAAGGCGTAATGACGCCAATCGCGACCATCTTGGTGCCTTCCGGCAAGGCGCTGGTGAGCGGCGCCGCGAGAATGTCGTAGATCTCGCCCGGGCCGGGGTAAAGACAAAGGATGCCGAGCATCACGGCAACCGCGATCAAGCTGCGCAACAAGCGGTCACGCAATTCAACCAAATGGGAAATAAAGGAGTCTTCCGACGCCGAACTCGTCTCTGAATCACTCATAAGACAGGCTTGCCGGTGGCTTCAGGGGTGACCGATGCGTTTTTGGCCAGATCTTTACCCACCGACTCGATTTCCCCCACCGCCGCCTGGACCGGTGTTTCGATCGCACGACGCGTGCTTTGAAACTCCTGACGCACAGAATCCTCCAGCGTACGCGCCGAATCGGTCATTTCGGTTTGCAGTTTTTTAAGCTCATCAAGCTGAATTTCCCGGTTGATATCGGACTTCACATCATTGACATAACGCTGCGCACGACCGAGCAAATGGCCAAGCGTGCGCGCCACTTTCGGCAAGCGCTCCGGCCCGATAACGACCAGAGCCACAATGCCGATCAGCATGAGCTCGGAAAAACCTATATCAAACATATGTGCGGTCTAATGTGCCGAGCGGAATCCGCTCGTGGGTCGCAAGGACTGGCTGCCGGCGGACTTAAAGGAAACCGGCGGCAAGCCCGACAGGCTGCTAGGATTTTGTTTTTTCCTTGACTTCAACGTCAATAGTCTGACCGCTAACCTGCGGCGTCGGCTTATCAGCCTGATCCTCGGCCGCTTTTTCGGCATTTGTATCTTTCATGCCGTCTTTAAAGCCTTTGACCGCACCACCCAGATCACTGCCGACATTGCGCAACTTCTTGGTACCAAAAACCAGCATGACGATGACCAGAACGATCAGCCAGTGCCAAATGGAAAAACTGCCCATGATTGTCTCCTAAAGGCGCTTGAGCATGGGCCCGACCGGATCGGGGCCACCCACAATATGCATATGCAGGTGAGGCACTTCCTGATTGCCTACACGACCTGTGTTAATAATGGCACGAAAGCCTTCGGGGCTTCCCTGCGCCGTTGCGATTTCATTGGCCTTGACCAGCATCTTGCCCAACACGAGAGTGTCATCCGCCGTTGCCGTGGCCAACGAAGTAATGTGCTTTTTCGGAATCACCAATATGTGGACCGGGCGTTGCGGTGAAAGATCCTTGAAAGCAAGGATATCATCGTCTTCAAATACTTTTTGGCAGGGAATTCCCCCGTCGACAATCCGGCAAAAGATGCAATCACTCATTTATTGCCCCGAGCCGCCTTTTCGTCGATGCCGGAAATACCCTCACGGCGGCGCATTTCCTGCGAAACATCTTCAATCGTCAAGCCATAGAAAGCCAGCAGAACCATGACGTGATAAATCACATCCGTCGACTCCCAAACTACTTTCAGGCGCTTGCCTTCCTTGCCGGCCATGATCAACTCGGCGCACTCTTCACCGATTTTTTTCAGGATCGAATCCGGGCCTTCAGCAAAAAGTTTGGCCGTGTAGGATTTTTCCGGGTCTGCATTGCGACGGGAAGCGAGCGTCTCGGAGAGACGGTGCAGGATGTCATGCGTACTCATTTTGCGTAAATTTCCTTAGGGTCTTTGATAACCGGATCAGCGGGAACCCAGCGCTCCCCCTGCAACTCGTTGAAAAAGCAGCTTTCCCGGCCGGTGTGGCAAGCGATGCCACCGACCTGTTCAATCGCCAGCAGCAGCACATCGCCGTCACAATCGGTACGAATCGACTTCACTTTCTGCAAGTGACCTGACTCCTCACCTTTGCGCCACAGACGCTGACGCGAACGCGACCAGTATACCGCGTTGCCAGAACGGACTGTTTGCTGCAGCGAATCGCGATTCATGAAAGCAAACATGACGACGCGGCCATTCTCATCCTGGGCAATTGCCGGGATCATCCCGTCCACATCCCACTTGAGCGCGCCCAGCCAGTCGAGAGAATTATCGAGATCGCTCACAAGCGTACTTCTATGCCGCGACTAGCCATGTATTCCTTGGCCTGGCGCACGGTGTATTCACCGAAATGAAAAATGGACGCCGCCAAAACAGCATCAGCTCGGCCCTCGGTCACGCCGTCGGCCAGATGCTGCAGATTGCCGACGCCACCGGAGGCGATCACCGGAATTTTCACCGCGTCGGAGACGGCACGGGTCAGCGCCAAATCGAAACCATTCTTGGTGCCGTCACGATCCATGCTGGTCAGCAGAATCTCGCCCGCGCCGAGCATTTCGACCCGTTTTGCCCAGTCGACCGCATCCAGACCGGTGTTGTTGCGCCCGCCGTGCGTAAAAACCTGCCATTTGCCCGGCGCCGTTTGCTTGGCATCTATGGCAACGACAATGCACTGCGAACCGACTTTGCTCGAAGCATTGAAGACCAGATCGGGGTCATTGACCGCCGCGGTGTTCATCGACACCTTGTCGGCGCCGGCATTGAGCAGACGACGGACATCCTCCACCTTGCGCACGCCGCCACCGACGGTCAAGGGAATGAAAACCTGTTCAGCACAGGCTTCAATAATATGCAGAATGATGTCGCGTTGGTCGGAAGAGGCGGTGATATCGAGGAAGGTCACCTCATCAGCCCCCTGCTCGTCGTAACGGCGGGCAATCTCGATGGGATCGCCGGCGTCGCGCAGATCGACGAAATTGGTGCCCTTGACGACGCGGCCCGCGGTCACATCCAGACAGGGAATAATGCGTTTAGCAAGCATCAGCGACTGCCGGCATCGGCCACTTCCTGAGCGAGCTTGAAATTCAGCGAACCATCATAAATGGCGCGACCGGCAATCGTCGCCACCACCCCCTCCGGCTCAACGGCGCACAGCTGTTTGATATCTTCAATATTGGACAGGCCACCCGAAGCAATCACCGGAATGGTCAGCGCCTGAGCCAGGCGCACCGTCGCTTCAATATTAATGCCGGACAACATGCCATCGCGGCCAATATCCGTATAAATAATCGATTCAACGCCATAATCTTCATATTTTTTGGCAAGATCGATAACGTCGTGGCCCGTCAGTTTCGACCAGCCATCGGTCGCCACTTTGCCGTCCTTGGCATCTAGGCCAACAATGATATGACCAGGAAAAGCAACACAGGCATCACGCAGAAAGCCTGGGTTTTTAACGGCCGCCGTGCCGATAATCACATAGGACAAACCGTCATCCAGACAACGGCCAATGGTATCGAGGTCGCGAATGCCGCCGCCCAACTGCACCGGAATATCATCGCCGACTTCACGCAAAATGGCCTTGATCGCCGACTCGTTCTTCGGCTTGCCGGCAAAAGCGCCGTTCAAATCGACCAGATGCAAGCGGCGCGCCCCTTGTTCAACCCAGTGGAGAGCCATCTCGACCGGACTATCAGAGAAAACAGTCGCCTGTTCCATCAGACCCTGTTTCAGACGGACACATTGGCCGTCCTTCAGATCAATAGCGGGAATAATCAGCATGATTTTTCAAAAATGAGGGATTAGGCAGTAGCGCTTAGGGTTGCCACGCGACAAAGTTTTTCAGTAGCTGCAGCCCATCCTGAGCACTTTTCTCGGGGTGGCACTGAACGGCGAAGATATTATCCCGCCCCACGGCACAGGTAAAGGGGATGCCATATTCGGCAGTGCCCGTAACCACCGAGCTATCGGCCGGTTGCACGCAGTAACTATGCACAAAATAAAAGCGCGCCTGATCGGCGATCCCGGCCCACATGGCATGCGGCTTTTGCTGCACGCGGTTCCAGCCCATGTGCGGCACCTTCAGACGCTGCCCATCGACGGCAAACATTTGAGCCTCAGGGAAGCGCTTGACATCGCCGGCAAATACGCCGAGACCGGCAACGTCGCCTTCTTCGCTATGCTCAAAAAGCATTTGC
>CAZLPR010000051.1:0-9732 GCA_964561415.1 uncultured Dechloromonas sp.
CGTCCATCCCGGCCAGTTCTTCGCCCTGCCGCAATCGCCGCAACTCTTCAAGCAACTACTGATGGTCGCCGGTTACGACCGCTACTACCAGATCGTCAAATGCTTCCGCGACGAAGACCTGCGCGCCGACCGTCAGCCCGAATTCACCCAGGTCGATATCGAAACCTCCTTCATGACCGAGGACGACATCACCAGCCTGATCGAAGAATTGATCCGCTACGTCTTCAAGGATGCGATCAACGTCGACCTGCCCAACCCGTTCCCACGCATGCCGTACAGCGAGGCGATGAGCCGTTTCGGATCGGACAAGCCCGACCTCCGCGTCACGCTTGAGCTGACTGAAGTGACCGATGCCGTCAAGGACGTCGCTTTCAAGGTCTTCGCCGGCGTCGCCAACAGCGAAAATGGCCGGGTTGCGGCCCTGCGCGTCCCAGGCGGCGCCAGCATGACACGGGGCGAAATCGACGAGTACACCAAGTTCGTCGGCATCTACGGCGCCCGCGGCCTGGCTTATATCAAAATCAATGACGTTACCCAGCTCAACGAAACCGGCCTGCAATCGCCGATCGTCAAGAACATGCATGAAAATGCATTGAAAATGATTGTTGACCGCACCGGCGCTCAATCCGGCGACCTGATCTTCTTCGGCGCCGACAAAGCCAAGGTCGTTAACGATGCCCTCGGCGCCTTGCGCTACAAGCTCGGCCACGAAAAAGGCTTTGTCAATGGCAAGGCCTGGGAGCCTTTGTGGGTCGTTGATTTCCCGATGTTTGAATACGACGACGAAGGCAAGCGCTGGAGCGCCTGCCACCACCCGTTCACCAGCCCGAAAGACGAGCACGTTGCACTACTCAAGACCGATCCGGGCAAGTGCCTGGCCAAAGCCTACGACCTGGCCCTGAATGGCTGGGAAATCGGCGGCGGCTCGGTCCGTATTCACCGCGCCGAGGTGCAAGAAACAGTCTTCCAAGCGCTCAACATTGGCCCCGATGAACAGCAGGCCAAGTTCGGCTTCCTGCTCGACGCCCTGAAATACGGCGCCCCACCGCATGGCGGCCTGGCTTTCGGTCTGGACCGCATCGTCACCATGATGACCGGTGCCGAGTCGATCCGCGACGTGATCGCTTTCCCGAAAACCCAGCGCGCCCAATGCCTGCTCACTGACGCGCCCAGCGATGTCGACGAGAAGCAACTACGCGAACTGCACATCCGCCTGCGCCAAAAAGTGGAAACCCAGATCGAAGTCAGCCCGAATTAAACCCTGATGAAAAACTGGATACGCTTCCTTCTCGTCGCCTGGCTGGCAGTCGGGAGCGCCTTCGGTTTTAGCTTTGGCCGTAGCGATGCTGCGGTCAACTGGGTTTTAGCCACCGATTTACCGCGTGAAGCGCAGCGCACGCTGACGTTGATCAAGACCGGTGGCCCTTTCCCCTACAAACGCGACGGCATTACTTTCGGCAATTATGAAAAACGCCTGCCCATCAAAAAGCGTGGTTATTACACGGAATACACCGTAAGAACCCCAGGTCGGCACAACCGCGGCCCGCGCCGAATTGTCGCCGGCGAAGCAGCCGAGTATTACTACACTGAAGACCATTACCAGTCTTTTCGCCGGATACAGGAGTAAGCGATGCAGCCGGGTTTACTCAATGACGCGGCACGGGCCGGCCTTTACTACTTACCGCCAAGCCAGCAGCCACTGCTGCCGGAGATGGTCGCCAACGCGGGGCTAAAATTATTGATCGCCGACCTCGGCGACGGCAAAGACAGCCGCGAAGCCTTGCGCCAACTAGGCAAAACCTGTCATTTTCCAAAATGGTATGGCGTAAACTTTGACGCGCTACACGATTGCCTGACCGACCTGGATTGGCAGCCGGGCAAAGGCGTTGTTTTACAGATATCCGGCCTCGACAAGCTCGATAAAAGCGATCCCGGTGCCAGCTCGACCTTGATTGAAGTCCTGCAATCCGCCGCCTCAATCCGCTCCACCGGAAAAGCCCCGCTGTGGATACTGCTCACCAGCCCCGCCACCGGCGTCGCCAGCCTGCCCTTAGCATGAACGCTTATAAGCAACCGGTCTCGGTTCTTGTCGTCATTCACACACCGGCGCTCGACATTCTCCTTCTGGAACGGGCGGCTCACCCCGGCTTCTGGCAATCGGTCACCGGCAGCCGTGAAGGCGACGAAGCGCTGATCGACACGGCGCGCCGTGAAGTACTAGAGGAAACCGGTCTCGATGTCGCCTCTTTCACACTACGCGACTGGCGGCAGAGCAATACTTTTGAAATTTTCCCGGAATGGCGACATCGCTACGCACCAGGCGTGACCCATAACATCGAACACGTTTTTTCTCTCGAAATACCGGCACGACAAACGATCACGATCGCCCCCAACGAACATGTCGCCTACCAATGGTTGCCTTGGCAAGAAGCAGCCGAACGGTGCTTTTCCTGGAGCAATCGGGATGCAATTCTATCCTTGGCCAAGAGTTCCCCGCCCCCAGGCTAACGGCAACCGATCCCGCGCCCCAAGCAGCAACCGCCAACAAAAACCCACTTCTGCCGAAAAAGTCGGATCCCACACCCGCCTTTTTCTTTGTACAATCCGCGGCGATTCCACTCGGAGCATGCCATGAGTCTCGAAAATCTCTCCCCCGGCATCAAGGCCGCCGTTCTGGCCGAAGCCCTGCCCTATATCAAGCGTTTCCACGGCAAAACCATCGTCGTCAAATACGGCGGCAATGCGATGACCGACGAACACCTGAAAAGCTGTTTTGCCCGCGATGTTGTCCTGCTTGAACTGGTCGGCTTCAACATCGTCGTCGTTCATGGCGGCGGGCCACAGATCGAAAACCTGCTCACCCGTGTTGGCAAAAAAGGGGAGTTTGTCCAAGGCATGCGCGTCACCGACGCCGAAACCATGGACCTCGTCGAAATGGTACTCGGCGGCCAGGTCAACAAAGACATTGTCAATCTAATCAATCAGCATGGCGGCAAAGCCGTTGGCCTGACCGGCAAAGACGGCAACTTTATCCGCGCCAAAAAGCTCATGCTGGAAAACCGGGACAACCCCGGCGATCTCATTGACGTCGGCCAGGTTGGACAAATTACCCAGATCGATCCGACGCTGATCGACCACCTCGACAAAGGATCATTCATTCCGGTCATTGCACCGATCGGTGTTGGCGAGCAGGGCGAAACTTACAATATCAACGCCGACGTCGTGGCCGGCAAAATTGCCGAAGTGCTCAAAGCCGAAAAACTGGTTTTACTTACCAACACGCCAGGCGTACTCGACAAGGATGGCAACCTGATCACCGGCATCACGCCCAAACAAATTGACGAAATGGTCGAAGACGGCACACTGTCCGGCGGCATGCTGCCGAAGATCGGTTCAGCCCTCGACGCAGCACGCAATGGCGTCAAGGGCGTGCATATCATCGACGGTCGAGTCGAACATGCGCTGCTGTTGGAAATTCTCACCGATCATGGCGTCGGCACGATGATCAAGTCTCACTGATGAGCACAGCGGGTCGCGTCTGGTTGTTCGATCTCGACAACACGCTGCATAACGCGACCCCATCCATTTTCCCGCACATCAACCGCGCGATGCGGCAATACATCGAGCACCACCTCGGGGTTGACGAATCGGAAGCCACCCGCATCCGCCAGGACTACTGGATGCGCTATGGCGCGACGCTACGCGGCCTGATGCGCCATCACGGCACGGACCCGAATCATTTTCTCCGGGAAACCCATGCCTTTCCCGATCTGCGGCGCCTGCTGGACTTCCAGAAACCTGTACTGCACGCACTGCGTAAGCTGCGTGGCAAAAAAGTCATCTTCTCGAACGCGCCTCGCCATTACACCGAAGCCATTCTCGGCATGACCGGTCTGGATCGCCATTTCTCGGCCATCTATTCACTCGAAAACCTCCGTTTTCAGCCCAAGCCAATGCTGGCCGGTTTTCGTACCCTGCTGCGCGCAGAACATCTCGACCCGAAGCATTGCATTATGGTTGAGGACAGCCTGGCCAACCTGGTCAGCGCCAAAAAACTCGGGATGAAAACTGTGTGGGTGAGCACTGGCTTACGGCAATCACCCTTTGCTGACATCAAGATAAAGTCCGTACTGGAACTACCGGAGCGCTGCGGTCAACTATAATTTTTGGGCAAAAATAAAAACCAAGAGGGGGACACCAATGGCTTTAAAACCGGGCGAACGCCGCCTGCAGATTCTGCAAACCCTGGCCGGCATGCTCGAAATGCCCAAAGGTGAAAAGATCACCACCGCCGCATTGGCTGCCCGGCTCGACTGTTCTGAGGCCGCCCTTTATCGCCATTTCGCCAGCAAGGCGCAGATGTTCGAAGGGCTGATCGAATTCATTGAGCAAAGTCTGTTCAGCGTCATCAATCAGATCACGTCGGAAGAATCGCAAGGCCTCCAACAGATCGAAATGATCATCGGCCTGCTCCTCCGCTTCGCCCAGAAAAACCGCGGCATGACGCGCGTGCTGATTGGTGATGCGCTGGTCAATGAACATGAACGCCTGCAACTGCGTATCAACGCACTGCTCGACAAAGTGGAGGCAACACTCAAGCAGTCGCTACGCGTCGCCGCCACCCAGGACAATCTCAAACCGGATGCCGATTTTGCTGCGCTGGCGAATTTACTGCGTTGCTATGTCGTCGGCCGCTGGGAACAATACGCCCGTAGCGGCTTTAGCTGCGAACCGCTGACCCAATGGTCACAACAATGGCCAATGCTCTATTTCGCCTGCCTTTCCCAATCCGGCGCACCGGGCAGCCCGTAAAAAAAGCGGCCGTAGCCGCTTTTCTCTGCCCGTCGTCAACATCAGCGCTGAAGATACTCGGCTGCATCCAATGCAAAATACGTCAAAATCCCATCCGCCCCTGCCCGCTTGAAAGCGAGCAAACTTTCAAGCACACAGGCCTTTTCATCGAGCCAGCCATTTTGCGCCGCTGCCTTGAGCATCGCGTACTCGCCACTCACCTGATAAGCGTAGGTTGGCACCTTGAATTCATCCTTCACCCGGCGCACGATATCCAGATAAGGCATACCGGGCTTGACCATCACCATGTCGGCGCCTTCAGCCAGATCAAGCGCCACTTCCTTCAACGCCTCGTCGGAATTCCCCGGGTCCATCTGATAAGTGTACTTGTTACCTTTACCCAGATTACCGGCGGAACCCACGGCATCGCGAAATGGGCCGTAAAAGGCCGAAGCATACTTGGCCGAATAAGCCAGAATGCGCGTGTAGATCTGCCCGGCCTGGTTCAACTCAGCCCGAATCCGTCCAATGCGACCGTCCATCATGTCTGACGGCGCGACCACATCGGCGCCCGCCTGTGCGTGGCAAAGCGCCTGCCTGGCCAGCACTTCCAGCGTTTCATCATTGAGGACATAACCGCTGGCATCGATCAAGCCATCCTGACCATGGCTGGTATAAGGATCAAGTGCCACATCGGTAATTACACCCAGATCGGGAAACTCCTGCTTTAACGCTCTAATGACGCGTGGCACCAGGCCAGCGTCGTTAAAGGATTCCTCCGCCTCCAGCGACTTCAAGCCTGCATCAATCACCGGAAACAGCGCCAAGGCCGGAATGCCCAGTTTGGCCACGCGCTCGGCCGTTTTCAGCAACCTATCCAGCGATTGACGCTCGACGCCGGGCATGGACGCCACTTTTTCAACTCGCCCCGCACCATCGAGAACAAAAACCGGGTAAATAAAGTCGTCGACCGTCAGCACCGATTCGCGCATCAGGCGCCGCGAGAAATCATCACGCCGCATCCGGCGCATGCGGGTTCCAGGGAAAATTCCGGTGACACTCATGTTTCAACCTCAAAAAATCTTCAATAAAAAATTTCAAACAATTCTGAACTTTTGGCATTGACCCGCATCTGAGTAAGCAGATGGCACGCGTCATCTCCCGCTTCACCTCCCTGAGCGGGTGCCTTGACCCAGTCAAGGCATTTTGGCCCTCGGACCCCCCTTATCCGAGGGCCTTTTGTTTTCCCGTTTCTGTTTCTCTTCCGGCTTCTTTTTATCTTCTGGCTTTTTTCTCTCAATACCCAGCCAACTAGAGAGCACCGTCTCCGCATCTTCAACGCCGGTCTTTTTCAGACTGGAAAAGAGCTGCACCGAATACAACGCCGCATCGCCCCAGGTTGCCAGCTCAGCCTTCACCGAGCTTAAAACCTTGGTCTGCTCCTGACGACTCAGTTTATCGGCCTTGGAAAGCAGAATATGGATCGGTCGCCCGGTTGGCCGGAACCAGTTGATCAGGCGAAAATCAAGATCAGTCAGCGGCCGCCGAATATCCATGATTACCACCAAGCCGGCCAACTGCTCACGATGCGCCAGATAGGGACCAATCAAGCCCTCCCATTGCGAACGAATCGCCTCCGGTGCTTTGGCATAGCCATAACCCGGCAGATCGACAAAATACTTGCCTTCGGCCAACGTAAAATAATTCAAATGCTGGGTACGCCCGGGCGTTTTACTGACATAAGCGAGACGAACCCGGCCCGCCAGCGTATTAATAGCCGAAGATTTGCCAGCATTGGAACGCCCGGCAAAGGCAACTTCACAAACGGAATCGACGGGCACATCACGTAGATTGGCGACGGTAGTAAGAAAAACGGCCTGTTGGAACAGAGGCATAAAAAACTCGCAAGACCCGCCAGGGGGCGGTGAACTGATATAGAATAACAGGTTTGTAACCTACGTTCCGGCCAAAGCGCCCAAAAACGCGTACAAGGAGCTTGAAAAATGATTCGTACCGCGGCAATGGCAATTTTGTTTGCCACCAGTTTTATCGCTCATGCATCTGAAGAAGCCAAGGGCAAGGCTGACCCCGCCAAGGGAAAAGTCATCGCTGAAACCGTATGTGTCGCCTGTCATGGCGCCGACGGCAACAGTGTTACGTCGGCCAATCCGCATCTAGCCGGGCAAATTGAAGAATACGTCTACAAACAGCTGAAAAACTTCAAGACTGTCGATGACAAGCCCGCGGTTCGCAACAACCCGATTATGGGTGGCATGGCTGCCGGCTTGTCAGACGAAGATATGAAAAATGTCGCCGCCTGGTTTGCCAGCCAAAAACTAAACCCAGCCAAAGCTACCGACGAGAGCAAAATTGCACTGGGTCAGAAAATCTGGCGCCAGGGTGACTTCAAGAAAGGCACACCCGCCTGCGCTGGCTGCCACGGCCCTGCCGGCGCCGGATTGCCAGCCCAATATCCGCGCTTGTCTGGTCAGTTTGCCGAATACACCGAAACTCAATTAAAAGCCTTCCGTGCCGGTGAGCGCGCCAACGACCCGGAACAAATGATGCGGACCATTGCAGCCAAGCTTTCCGATGCCGAAATCAAGGCTGTTTCCGAATACGCAGCCGGGTTACGTTGAGCCACTCGCATCATCCTGAAAAAGGCAGCCTCGGCTGCCTTTTTTGTTTTTTTCAGACTTGGCAGCCCGATCACTCGGATATAGACTCTTTCTACGTTAACCCAGCCCTCAGAGAGGACATTTCCTATGAAAACACTTAAGCAGTTGCTTGCTGACAAACATCGCACGCTCGCGGTTGTCGCCCCCAGTGATACTGTTTTTCATGCACTCACGGTGATGTCACAAAATGATGTTGGGGCATTACTGGTCCTCGATGGCGAGCAGTTGGTCGGCGTTTTTTCTGAGCGCGACTATGCCCGCAAAATTATTCTGCAGGGTAAAACATCGAAGGAAACACTAGTCCGCGAAATCATGAGCGACAAGGTGGCTTACGTTACCCCGGCAGCGACACTCGATGAATGTATGGCACTGATGACAGAAAAGCATTTCCGCCACCTGCCGGTGCTGGATGAAGATAGTACCGTGGTCGGCATGATTTCAATTGGTGACTTGGTCAAGGAAACGATCAGTTCCCAGCAATTCCTGATCACCGAGCTGGAACGTTACATCGCAGGTTGAAATGGTGGAAGACCCGAGACTTCACTTCCGCATTCTTGAAGATATCGCCCGCGACCTCTCGGGCGATATCAACTTCCCGATCTGCATGGATGCCGCCATTCTGATCCGGAATACGCTAAAAGACCCATTTGCCAACTTGGCGCGCGTCTCCCAGATTGTCAGTTTTGAACCCCTGATTTCGAGCAAGCTGTTGCGCCTTGCCAACTCGGTGAGCTACAACCCGGCAGGCAAGATCATCTCGGAATTATCAACAGCAATCGCCCGCCTCGGCTTTGATGTCGTTCGCACCACCTCACTCGCCGTTGCGATGGATCAAATGCTGAAGTCACGAAACCTGGCCAATTTCGACCAGATCGGCCAAAGCTTTTGGGAACACTCCATTCAGGTTTCGGCGATTGCCCGCGTTCTCGCCCGTCGCTTGGGGCGGATCAATCCCGATGAGGCAATGCTCGCCGGACTGGTGCACGACATCGGTATTTTCTACCTGCTCTACCGGGCAGCCGAATATCCGGAATATCGCCGCGATCTGAGCTTAACTCTCGAACTGCTCCGCGGCTGGCACGAAAGCATCGGCGAAAGCCTGCTGCAAATATTAGGGCTGCCGGAAAGCATCACCAGCGCCGTCCGCAACCACCATCAGCCAATCAGCGTCGAAACCCCCTGCACGGTTCGCGACGTGCTTTATTTTGCCAATTTACTGGCCGACAGTGACCCGCAACTACTGGGTAGCGATGCCGATGCGGCAGAGATAAACAGCCGCGCCGCCGACCGGGAGCGTTATATCGACCTGGTCAAAGAAGCGGAAGATGATATCCGCGAGCTTCGTAGCGCGCTTGGCGCCTGATCATTTGGCTCTTCAGGACGACGCCAAATATCGAGGCGGCGACATTTAAAGTCAGGGACGAAACAGGACAGAAGCCTGTAGACTGCAAGTCTATTACCCGATGCTTATAGACAATGATCACACCGCCCGATAATCGCCAATTGCTACAGATCAAGCTGACGCTTTTTCTGCTCTGCCTGCTGCCTTTTGGTCGCCTGCTTTGGGCTGGATACAGCAACAATCTGGGTGCCGACCCGGTTGCGTTTGTACAGCGCTGGACGGGAATATGGACGTTCAATCTGCTGTTGATGACGCTTTGCATCTCACCCTTACGGGCCTTGACCCAACGACATTGGTTGCTCAAGCTGCGCCGTATGTTCGGACTATTCACATTTTTTTATGCAGCACTGCATTTCCTGTCCTTTGTCGGCTTTGACCACGGCTTTTCAATCGACGAGATAGCCAGGGATATTTTCAAACGGCCCTTTGTGATCGCCGGCTTTGCGGCCTTCCTGTTGCTGATGCCACTTGCCGTCACCTCCAACCCATGGGCAATCCGTCAATTGGGCGGGCGCAAATGGCAGGAACTGCATCGGAACATTTATCTGGCGAGCATTTTTGCTGCAGTTCATTTCTTGTGGCTAAGCAAAATTACGACGTTGTACTGGCCGCTGGGCTATAGCATTGCACTGGGCGTCTTGCTGGCTTGGCGGGTCCAGGAACGGCGGCGCAAAGCCATCGTGGTGCCGCAAAAGGAGAGCGCAAAGCCGCTCAAGTTTTTCAAGCAAAAACCTGACTGATTATTTTTGGCTCATTAACCGTTACGTGTTGAACAAACCAAATCTCTTGAATCTGCGTAGGAAAAACCAACGTAGTCTCAAGCCTTGCAAGCTGACCAACATCAAACGGTTAAAGAGCCTT
>CAZLPR010000052.1:0-4632 GCA_964561415.1 uncultured Dechloromonas sp.
CATCCATTGCGGATGGGCTTTTTTACAACGCTTTCTTTTTTCGACTGCTGGCGAGCGGCTTTGGCGTGTCCGCCTTGGCGGCATCGAGAGACTCGGTAATTGAATGGCCTTCTTCTGCGGCTGCCTGCATCCACCAGAGAAGGTCGCTGCCTTGGAGCGGCATGGGGATCATTTGATTCACACTCCAGCGAAAGACCGGGCCGTACATCACATAGCGGGCGAGTACGTCACCCTGTGGCGTGACACCGAAGAAAGGCCAGCCGGAAACGATGGCATTGCGGATTCTGGATTCAGTCATGGCAACCACTCCCTTGTATTGACTACGGCCTCAGTGTGCGAGCTTCACCGTCTAAATTCAAGTTGCTTTCCACTGAATTGTATTATTGCGAAACTCAAGTGGTTCAGCTTGAGCCTTTCAACCTTGACAAAGGGGAAGAGGCTAATGTTCACAAGGCTTTCCGGAAAGGGATGAGCGGTCAACTGAGGAATCAAGGCTCAACCAATTGAGCAAGGTTTCAAAAAGTTTTTCAGGGTCAACCGGCTTGCTGATGTGGTCATTCATGCCGGCCTTATGGCAGCGCTCGCGGTCTTCGTTAAAGGCGTTGGCGGTGAGGGCCAAAATGGGCGTGTGCTGCCGACCGGGCAGGGCGCGAATTGCTTCGGTTGCCTCGATGCCATTCATCCGCGGCATTTGCATGTCCATCAGGATCAAGGCGTAATTGGTGCGTTTTGCCAGGTTGACCGCAGCAATGCCGTCATCGGCTAGATCTACCTGCAGGCCGACGGCTTCGAGCAACGCCTGCGAGACTTCCTGATTGATCGGTTCATCTTCGACGAGCAGCACCCGCGTTCCGGCATAGGTGCTGCGCAATTCTTCCTCAGCCGTTCTGTTATGCGGTTTGCTGGGGGCGGCAAAGAAATTTTCAGCCGGTTTCAGGCGAGCGGTGAACCAGAAAGTTGAGCCATTGCCGTGCTTGCTTTCGATGCCGATCCGGCCATTCATCATCTCCACCAGGCGTTTGCTGATCGCCAGCCCCAAGCCGGAGCCACCGTGTTTTCGCGTCATTGAACCGTCGGATTGTTCAAAGGAGTTGAATATCCGTTTCTGGTCTTCAGGCGAAATGCCGATGCCGGTATCGATCACCTCAAAGCGCAGGGAAAGATGGGAAGGACTCTCTTCTGTCAGTAGTGTCCGCACCGTGACCGAACCTTGTTCGGTAAATTTAATGGCATTGGCCGCCAGGTTGAGCAGAATTTGCCCCAGCCGCAAAGGGTCGCCGGTGAGCGCCCGGCTCGACAGTTCCGGCGCAATGTCGAGAATCAGCTGCAAGCCTTTGTCGCTGGCCGTTTGACCGATCATGCTGTTCAGGTTTTCGAGTACGACGCCGAGTTGGAAAGGGATTTCTTCCAGCGTCAGGCGTTCGGCTTCGATACGGGAGAGGTCAAGAATGTTGTTGATCAGGGCGAGCAAATGATCTGCCGCCTTGGCTGCCTTGTCGAGCTGGTTGATCTGTCGCGGGTCGGTAGCACGGCGCAGGGCGAGATCCGTCATGCCCATAATGGCGTTCATCGGCGTGCGTAGTTCATGGCTCATGACGGCGAGAAAAGCGCTCTTGGCTCGGTTGGCGGCTTCGGCCGCTTCTTTGGCGATCGAGAGGTCATGCGTCCGCATTTCCACCAGATTTTCAAGATGATTGCGGTGTTGCGCCAGTTCCGCCGCATTGCGCTTGCGCTCAGTGATGTCGATAAAAGTGGCAATGGCGCCGGCGACCTTGCCATCGGTGAATATTGGGTGCGACCAGTATTCAACGGCTTTCGCCGTGCCATCGCGACACCAGAAGACCTCGCTATCGCAGTGAATATTTTCGTGCCGACGATAAGCGTGGTACATCCGGCAGTCTTGCGCCGGGTAGTGCCGACCGTCAGCGTGGCTATGGTGGATTAACTCATGGATATGCTGGCCAATGATCTGCTCGGGCCGCTCGTAACCGAGAATGCGTAAAAACGATTGATTGACGAAGGTGCAATTCCCTTTCAAATCCACCCCGTAGGCGCCTTCGGCCATTGAGTCGAGCAGCGAGGTAATGCGCTGGTTCGATATCATCAGCGCCATCTCACTCTGTTTGCGGGCGGTAATGTCGTCATACACCGCGACCACTTCGCCGGATGCCAGACGATGAATATGGTTGTCGCGCCAGCCGGTAATGCGTTCATTGCGATAGAACGAGAGCGGAAAATATTCGTGCTGACCGGATTGCCAGACCCGCTGCAAAACTTCAAGCAAACCAAATTCTTTGATGCCGGGGAAAACCTGGGTCAGGCGCTGCCCGATGACCGTGTCGCGCTGGATGTTTTCCAGCCTTTCAACCGCCGGATTGATGTCCTTGAAAATGAAGTCATTTCCATTGTCGACCGCAGCATAAACCGCGACACCGCTACTCATGTTTTGAAACAGGCTGTGAAACAAGGCTTCGCTATAAACAAGCGCCTGCTGCTCGGCTATCCGTTGGGAAACATCCTGCTTTATGGCGACAAAATTTTCGATTTCACCGTGTGCGTCAAGGAGCGGCGTAATCGTCATTTCTTCGTGATAAAGGCTGCCGTCCTTGCGCCGGTTGAGTATTTCACCGTGCCACACTTTTTTGCCCATAATCGTTCCCCACAGAGATTCGTAATAAGGCGTCTCGTGCTTGCCTGATTTGAATAGTTCGCGGGAGTTGAGGCCAAGCATCTCGGCCTCGGTATAGCCGGTAAGCTGACAAAGGGACTGGTTGACCCACTCGATCCGGCCGTTGCGGTCGGTAATCATGACGCCGTTAGCCGCGGCGTTGAGCGCCTTGTCTCGCTGCAGCGCCAGTTTCATGGCATCGTGACTTGTCCGGATACTGATCACAATCGCCATCACCAGCCCGGCCAGCGTCATCATGTAGGCCCAGTAATTATTGAGTTCGGCCTTGGCAATTTCATCACTAAAACGACCCACTTCAAGGTCGGCGCTAGCCATGGCCTGCGTGGCGATGATCAGCACGATCAATGAAACGCTGCGCGCGCCGAGCCGGATGGCGCACCAGGCGGCGAAGAAAAACATCACATAACCTTTGGGCGTATTGCTCAGGTAATTGGTCAACCAATCGAGAAATACCACTTGCCCGATAAAAATGGTGGTGCCGGCCAGCAGCACGATTTCCAACCATTGCCTTGTGGTGAAACTGATCTTTCGATCCTGCCACCAGGCCAGAATTAGCGGCGTTACCAGTGCCACGCCAAAAACATCACCCATCCACCAGTGCTGCAAATTGCTGAGGTAATTCGCATTGCTCACCGGAAGCAGTGCCGCGCAAGCAATGGCCGCCGTCAGCAAACTGCCTGCAGCGCCTCGTAACAGCAGGTGGAGATAGCCGCGCAAATCGCGCAACAACATAGCCGGAGGCCCGGCTTTGGCGACTAGCCAGGCGGTGAACCAGGCACCAAGCACATTGGCCAGCATCAAGCCGAGTGCGACCGCGAGTGAGTCAGTCAAAAGTAAATAGAGCAGCAGCGCCCCGGCAGCGATGCTCCAGAGGTAACGTCGCCCACCGATCAAGACCGCTGCCAGTGCCACGCCACTGCCCGGCCAGACAATGTTGACGAGTCCGTTGGCGGCGACATCGCGGTGAATAATCAGCCCCAAAAACAGGTAGACCGCAGCAATGCCAAACTGTCGGGGCCATGAGCTTGATGCGCTGTTTTTTGACATTGGATTAACAGGCTCTTCAAATTGAGGCGATCCGCCAGAGCAAAGGCAGCGCTTGGTTTGCCAACAAACAATAGGACGATAGTAATAGTCTGTTATTTCGGTAGCAAGAAAGATCGCTGGCGCTTCGCTGCGCGCAAAACTTGACCCGAATCGACTCCTCAGAGTAAAAACTCGCAACCCCGCGCAGCAATGCTCTCGCTATTCAGTCAGCCCCGAAAGCAGACCTGGATTGCACGGCGGGCGCAAAAAAGGAGTCAGGTTGTGTTAACAAATCATTGGTGCGCTTCGGTCGATGCCACCATCCAGTTGCGTACAGGTTGTAACCCTTTGGAAAAGCACGGGCCGCAGGCGGTGATCGTTCACGCCGATGCCTGGGCGCCGATCGATGCGGTGATCAATCCTCGCGACATCCGTGATGTGGTTGATTACGAAGTCATATTTCTCGCCATCCGGCAGCTTGAACAAAATGATCATTGCATCTGTCTCGAGTCGAGCATTCTTGAAGTGATGGACGCTATTTTTTCGATGTCGATCGTCACCTCGGCGTTTGTTTCAATGCGCAAGCCACACGTTTATAACGGTCAGGGAACCCCCGCCATCTCTCTCTCCATGAGTCGCGAGCAATGGTTAAAAAGCCGGGTCTAATTAGCGCCATTGGCGCGGTTGCCAGCAACAATATGCTCGGCCTGTCCGGCTGGTTGCCCTGGGACATTCCAGAAGAGCTGGCCTATTTTGAACAGACCGTGGCCGGTGCGGCGCTGCTGATCGGCCGTCTGACTTATGAATCGATGGATGTGGTGCCTGAAGATTCATTCGTTGTCAGCCATCAGCGTGACTTGATTTTGCGACCGGGTTGTCGCCGAGTCGAGAGCGTGGTGCAGGGGTTGGCGCGGGCG
>CAZLPR010000052.1:4642-8499 GCA_964561415.1 uncultured Dechloromonas sp.
TACCGGAAAGCCGGTGTTTGTCATTGGCGGCGCCTCGATTTACGCCGCTGCCTGGCCTTATTGCCAGCGCTTTTTACTGACCCGGATCGAGCAGCCGTTTGCCGGCGATACGCTGTTTCCTGAAAGTATTCCGCTGGCCCAATGGTCGGTGGTTAGCGAAATCAAGAAGACTTATCTCGAGCGGAAAACCGGACAGCTAGTACTTTGCCGTTTCCTGCAATACGAGCAGGCTGCACCGTTAGCCTTGCCGGATTTAGCCGCGACCAGCGGTTGTCCGGCATAGCCAGACTGCTGATCACGGGTAGCTTCCTGATTTTTGCAGTGTTGAAACAAGGATTATCGTCGGGCTTCACCGTTGATCCGGGTGGTGCAGGATAGAAATCAGCGCTAACTGGCGTGCCATGAACGGACCAGCGTTACTGCCGAAAAATGCTTAATCAGTATCAGCGCATCGCTAGAGCAGAGCCCTTCAACATCTGCCTGGCGATACTCAATGATCACAAATAGGCCGCCACGAGCGCCTGTTTTTTGAGCTATAATGCTGCACTGCACACAAAACTATTCAAGGGTCAATGCATGTCGGAACCGGTACGCCTGATCAAGAAATATCCTAATCGCCGCCTTTACGATACCAAGACAAGTGCCTACATCACGCTGGGTGATGTCAAGGAACTGGTTCTCAAGTGTGAAGTCTTCAAAGTGCTGGATGCCAAGAGTGGCGAAGACTTGACGCGCAGCATTCTGCTCCAGATCATTCTCGAGGAAGAGTCCGGCGGCATGCCGATGTTCTCGAGCGAGCTGCTCTCGGGTTTTGTGCGTTTCTATGGCAGCGCAATGCAGGGCATGCTCGGCAAGTATCTGGAAAACAACATGAAGACCTTCGTTGAGTTTCAGAGCAAGTTTCAGGACCAGTCGCGCTCCAGGTATGGCACGGAAGACAATAGCCACATGCAGGCAGATTTCTGGGCGCAGTTCCTGAATTTTCAGCAGCCCGCCATGCAAAGCATGATGACGACCTACATGGATCAGTCCAATAAAATGTTCCAGTCGATGCAGGATCAACTGCAGCTCAAGACGCGGACGATGTTTCCGTTCAATCCGAACGAAACGACCGAGAAGTAATTTTCAGACAAGCGGCGTCATTCGCCGTTTGTCTGCACTGCCGCGCTTAGCGGCAACGAAGCACTGAATTTCTGCTTCTTCAGCGCCGCATCGGGCTAAAGCAAATATCCTAGCCCCGGTGCTGAGGGCAGCGACAGGCGGCCGGCGTCCAGCGCCATTGCCTCGCCCTTGTTTTCAACAAACCAGTCAGCCGTGCCCAGGCCATGAACTGCCTGCGGTGCGATGGCAGCTGCCAGGTGAGCGCAGGCGAGCAGGCCGCAATTGCTTTCCAGGCTGGAGGTGACAATGCAATCGACCTCGGCGGCTTGTGCCCGCATGGCAATTTCCATCGTCTTCAGCAAGCTGCCAAAGCGGGCCGGTTTAAGGATCAGGCGCTTGACTGGCGGGTGACGAAAAAAGTGGCCATCGATGAGATGACAGGATTCGTCAATGGCGATCGGGAAGGCAGCGAGATCCTGCAGCTTCGCCAGGTTCATTTGATTGGCCTGATGCAGCGGCTCTTCGAGACTTTCGATGGGCAGCGTCGAACTGGCGCGCAAAAATGCAGCGGCATCTGTTTCAGACCACGCGGCATTGGCATCGAGACGAAACATTGCAGCGCTGGGCAAGCCATCGCTTAAATGCTGCAGGTGGGCGATTTCGTCTTGCCAGCGAGCAATGCCAAGCTTGATTTTGAGAATCGAAAAGCCGCGTTGAAGTGCGCTGGAAATGGCCGCTGTATCGACACTGAAAATTGAACCCAAATTGGCGTTGACCGTGACATGACGGACCGGGGCTTGGCCACTCAGCCAGCTATTCAGGATTAAGCCCGATTTTTGTGCCGCCAGATCAAGGTAAGCCAACTCTTCGGCAAATGCGGTCGCCTTCGCCTCGCTGATGCCGAATTCAGGTAACGGCGCACAATCACCCCAGCCTATGCGGCCGTCTTTTGTTGTTAGCCGCAAGAGTCGCCCGTGGCGCTCGGTCAAGATTCCCTGGCTGGTCTGCCAGGGGCGCTTGAGCGGCAAGCAGTAAGGCAACCAGTCAGCGCTGATTACTTTCATGGACGTTTGCGATATTTCCCGAAATCGGGTGGGCGGCGTTCCAGCCAGGCGTTGCGGCCTTCCTGTCCTTCTTCGCTCATATAGAAGAGGCCGGTTGCATTGCCGGCCAATTCCTGAATGCCGGCCAGCCCATCGGTATCGGCATTGAAGCCGGCCTTGATCATGCGCAGCGCCATCGGCGAGAGTTCGAGCATCTGGCGACACCAGCTGACGGTTTCTTCTTCCAGTTTTTCAAGCGGCACCACGGCATTGACCAGCCCCCAGCCGAGGGCGGTCGCTGCATCATATTGCCGACAGAGCAGCCAGACCTCCTTTGCCCGTTTCATGCCGATCGTGCGCGCCATCAGGCCGGCGCCAAGGCCGGCGTCAAAGCTGCCGACGCGCGGTCCGGTCTGGCCGAAGCGGGCATTTTCAGCCGCAATGCTCAGGTCGCAAACGAGATGCAATACGTGCCCGCCGCCAATGGCGTAGCCGGCAACCATCGCAATAACCGGCTTGGGGCAGCGGCGAATCTGCATTTGCAGATCGAGCACATTGAGGTGTGGCGTGCCGCCTTCGTCAATGTAACCTTCATCGCCGCGGACTTTTTGATCGCCACCGGCACAGAAAGCCTCACTGCCGGCACCGGTCAGGATGATGGCGCCAATGGTGTTGTCGTGATGGGCGCGATGAAAGGCGTCGATCAGCTGGCTCACTGTTTCCGGCCGAAAAGCGTTGCGCCGCTCCGGGCGATTGATGGTGATTTTGGCAATGCCTTCTGCTGTTTCAAAAAGAATGTCGCTATAGGAATGCGTGCTTTGCCAGGTGATTTTTTCAGTCGTCATGTTGTTTAAGCGGGTTTAAGTGGCGCTAAGTATAGCGTTCCGACTTCCGGGGTGAATTTGAGTTGGGTTGGATTTACTCTGCGCTTTTTCGCCGCATGTTCCTGAGTGGAGCGTGGGAAAATACTGCCTCATTATTCAACCAACGAGATCGCCGTGAGAGAACGCCGCCGCTTCCACCGTTTTAACTTGCAAGGCAGGGTGCTGTTGCAACTGGGCGGAAAACGCTATGAATTTCCCGCCGCTGATATTTCAGTCAATGGCATTGGTGTCATCCTCGATGTCGCCGTACTCGGCGCCAAACCGGCGGGGGAGGTTGGCACCTGCGTGATTGAATCCCCCGACCTGGCGGCGCCGGTTGAGGCTTACGTCAGCGTGATGCGCATTCGCCGGATCGGCCAGCAGTATCTCGTCGGCTTGCGTTTCGAGTCAATCAGCGACGAGCAGTTACGCATTATTCACGCTTATGAAACACTGGTTAAGGTCAGAAAAGCGAAGAGCAGCAAATAAACCGGGATCAATCCCAGGCGTTGAGTATCGGGAAAATAAAGCGGTTCACCGTGACTCGACAGCCGCTCTCATCGGTTCCGGCATGCGCTGGCGAATGGCTTCTGCCAGTTGGAAGACCGACATCGCATAAAAGCTTGAGCGGTTGTAGCGGGTGATGACGTAAAAGTTCTCATGGCCGAGCCAGTATTCGGTATTCAAGCCGGGCGAAACAAGGTCGATCAGCGCGACGCTGGCCTGCGGCTCCGCCGTTGTCAGGATGCCTTGCTCGGTTAGGTCAGCCACTTTCAGGGTCGGGCGGATGCCGGCGTCGAGCAGGCCGGGCGCCGGATCGCTGCTGGTTCGGGCGCGGCTGGCAATGGGC
>CAZLPR010000052.1:8513-9731 GCA_964561415.1 uncultured Dechloromonas sp.
AACCAGCCATGTTGTTCGAGAAAGCGGGCAACGCTACCGATGGCGTCATTGACGCTGTTGGCAAGGTCAACGCGCTGGTCATCGTCAAAATCCACAGCGTAACGGCGCTGGCTGCCGGGCATGAATTGCGGGATGCCGATGGCGCCGGCGTAGGAGCCTTTGATGCTGAGCGGGTCGAGCTTGTTTTCGCGGGCGAGCAGTAGAAACTGTTCCAGTTCGGTGCGGAAAAATTCGGCCCGACGCGGGTAATCGAAGGCCAGCGTGGCGAGCGCTTCAAAAACGAGAAAGCCGCCGGTATTCGTGCCGTAGTGAGTTTCGACGCCGATGATGGCGACGATGATTTCTTCCGGCACGCCATAAAGGGCACGGGCGCGGGCCAGCTTGAGCTGGTTTTCTTGCCAAAACTCAACGCCGGCATTGATCCGGCGTTCGTTCACAAAGCGTGGCCGGTAGCGTTCCCAGGAGCGTTGTTGCGGCGAGGCGGCTGGTTTGATTAGTTGCAATACTCGTGAGTTGGACTGAATCTGGGCAAACTGGGCAAGCAGTTCGTCGGCATTGAAGCCCTCGCGTTGGGCGAGATCGTGGGCGAATTCGATGACAGCGGGTTGCTCGGCAAATGTTTGGTTGCCGGGTGCGGCGTGACTGATTGCGCTAAAAGCGGCGAGCAGCAAGGCGCCGAAAAAGTGTTTCAAATCCATCTCCATCAAGGCAGTTGCGCGATTGCGGCGCGTAGTGTTTGCAGATTGCTGTCTTTCTCTTGGCCGTAGCGCGCCTGTAAGTAGGCGGCAACGACAAGATTCAGCGACTCGGCCAGTTCCGGCTGTTCCTGTTCAACGCGCTGGGCAAAGGCCAGTGGTGTTTCCCAAGGGGCACAGTTTACTTGTCTTCGCGCCAACTGTCGCAGGGCTTTACGCCAGAGGCGAGTCGCCGGGTCGCAATGCGGCCTTTGGTAAAGCGTCCACGCGGTGGTGATGGCGAGGAGCAGGCTGCTGACGATGCCGAGTACGCTGGCTAAACTTCGCCAGTCAGCATCGTGCAGACCGAGGCGGGAAAGTAAGTCGCGTTGGCGTTGCGGGTTGTAGCCGAGAATTTGCTGGTTCCAGGCGTTATTGACCGCTTCCCAACGATAGCGCAGCGTGCGCAGCCATGCGCTCCTTACCTGGAGAAAGGCTGGCAAGGGTTCGCCTTCGGGCAGCGCATCGAAAATCCCGTTTTCGA
>CAZLPR010000053.1:0-9575 GCA_964561415.1 uncultured Dechloromonas sp.
GCGGCATGCTTGAAGCGGCACGCACGCTGGGCATGGGTTCGTGGCGCGCCTTTTTCTCCGTCTCGTTACCGCTCGCCCGGCCGGCAATTGTCACCGGAGTTGCCCTCGCCTTGATGGAGACCCTGGCCGACTACGGCACGGTGGCCTACTTTGCGGTCGATACCTTCACCACAGGCATTTACCGCGCCTGGTTTTCGCTCGGTGATCGCATTGCCGCAGCCCAACTTGCCGCCATGCTGCTCGGCTTCGTATTTTTTCTGTTGATGGCCGAAAGGATTTCCCGCGGTCGGGCGCGCTACAACAACACCACCGGGCGTAATCGGCCGATGGCCGGGGCGAGCCTCTCCGGTATTCGGGCGGTGCTGGCTGTTTTTGCCTGCGCCGTGCCGCTGTTGCTGGGCTTTCTCTTGCCCGCGATTTTGTTGCTAAAAATGGCGTTGACCGAGGGCGACGCTCAGTTTGGCGAACGTTTTCTCGTGCTTTCCCGCAACAGCTTTGTGTTAGCTGCGACAACCGCTGCGATTGCGGTTTTTCTTGCGTTGATCATGGCTTATGGCGCCCGTTTGACAAAAACCCGATTCGCTAATGGGCTGAACCGCCTGGTTGGTCTCGGCTATGCCGTGCCGGGCGCGGTAATCGCTGTCGGCGTGCTGATTCCGGTGACGCGTCTCGACAACTGGCTGGCCGGGCAATGGGCGGTCTGGTTCGGCCACAACCCCGGCCTGTTGTTGACCGGCGGGATGGCGGCACTTATTTATGCGTATCTCGCCCGTTTTCTCGGCGTTGCATTGCATACCGTTGAAACCAGCCTGGCCAAGATCACCCCGAATATGGATGATGCAGCGCGCAGCCTGGGGCTGGGGCAAAATGAAACGCTGCGTCGGGTGCATGCGCCGATGCTGCGCGGCAGTCTGCTGACCGCTGGCTTGCTGGTTTTTGTTGATGTGATGAAGGAGTTGCCGGCTACTTTGGTCATGCGGCCGTTTAATTTCGATACGCTGGCGACGCAGACCTATACGCTGGCCTCCGACGAGCGCCTGGCCGAGGCTTCAACCGCTGCGTTGGCGATTGTCGCCGTTGGCTTGCTGCCACTGATTGCGCTGTCACGACAGATTTCAGCGGCGCGCCGGGGGTGATCCCCCAGCGGCTGTAGTTTTTGCTTATTTGAATCCGGCGCGATCAAGAATCATCTGTGCCTTGGCTTGGTACATCGCCAGACTGCTGACGGGCAATTTGTCGGCCTTGAACTTGCCCAGCGACTCCAGGGCCGGGTTCGAGACCTTGACGTTTTCAACGGCCGGCCACTCATTGTTGCCATCGGCAAAGTAACGCTGCGCCTGGTCCGAAGCCAGATATTCGAGGAATTTCACTGCCGCTTCCTTGTGCGGCGCCGTTTTCAACATGCCACCACCGGAAACATTGATATGCGTTCCGGTTGAGGATTGGTTGGGCCAGACGACGCCAACGTTTTCCATCATTTTCAGGTCATTAATCTTGGTTGACCGCAGCATTCGGGCGACGTAGTAAGTATTGGCCACCGCCACCCCGCATTCACCAGCGGCGACCGATTTGATCTGATCCGTATCGCCGCCCTTGGGCGCGCGGGCAAAATTGGCCACCATGCCGCGTGCCATCGCTTCCGCCTGGGCTTCACCTTGATGCGAGATGATCGAAGCCATCAGCGATAAGTTGTAGGGGTGCGAGCCGGAGCGTGAACAGAGCTTGCCTTTCAGCTTGGGATTGGCCAAATCGGTATAGTTTTGAATATCTTCCGGTTTGACGCTCGATTTGTTGTACACAATGACCCGGGCCCGGGTTGAAAAGGCAAACCAGTCTTCGGTGCGCAAGTAAGACGGAATGCGGCTTTCCAGCGTTTTTGAGACAAACGGTGTAAAGAGGCCAAGTTCGTGAGCCTTGGCTAGCCGTGCAGCGTCCACGGTGAGGAAAATGTCGGCTGGGCTGTTTGCGCCTTCATTCTTGATGCGCTCGAGCAACTCGTTTTCCTTGCCCTCGATACGATTGATCTTGATCCCGGTTTGTTGCGAGAAGGCAGAGTAGAGTGCTTCATCGGTCTGATAATGGCGGGCGGAATAAAGATTCAGTATCTTTTCTTCGGCCAGGGCGCCTTGCGACAGTGTAGCGATTGCGGCGGCAATCAGGGTGGATGACAGCTTCATGTTTAAAACTCCTGCTGGATATGAGAATCGTTCCAGTTTACTCAGCCAAATTCATTTTGTAAATGAGAAACGTTGTTAAATGAGCCTGTAAAAAAAGCGGCTTGTTGGCCGCTCTGTTTTTTAGTTGCCTTCGAGAATTCGCCGAGCACCGTTGTAGCGCTGCATCCAGTAACGGCTATCCATATTTTCCACCCGAACCTCCGCACCGGTCCGCGGGGCGTGCAGGAAATGGTTGTCGCCCAGATAAATCCCGACATGTGAAAAGGTGCGGCGCATGGTGTTGAAGAAGACCAGATCGCCGGGTTGCAACTCGCTGCTGTCAACTTTCTGGCCGAGGCTGCTCATTTCGCGTGCGGTGCGTGGCAGGGAGGTGCCGATACTGTCCTTGAAGACCAGGCGGACAAAACCGCTGCAATCAAGGCCGCTGTCTTCGTCGTTGCCGCCGAAGCGATAGCGGACGCCAACCAACTTGAGGCCTTGCAGGATGACATCCTGAGCGGCGTTGGTGTAACGTTCAAAAAACGATTGTTGCTCTTCAAATCTGCGATTCTGTTCGGTGGCGACTGAGGCGCTGATTCCCGTGGTGAATAGGGCGGTTGCGAGCAGAATTGGCATTAGCACTTTTTGCATAGCGGCCGAATATATTTCAAAAAAAGCCAACTGTAAAGACGCTGTAAAAATCACTGACTTTAACTATGTTCATAATCCGTAATTATGAATACAATTTCTTTTCCCAAGGAGCGTGAATAGTTATGAATTCCTTCAAGGCATTATTGATTGAGCAGCATGACGACAAGGTGGGCAGTGGATTTGTCCGGCTGAACGAGTCTCAGCTTGATCCCGGCGGCGTGACTATTCGGGTGGCCTATTCAAGCATCAATTACAAGGATGCGCTTGCGGCGACCGGGACCGGCAAAATTATTCGGCGCTTTCCCTGTGTTGGCGGCATTGATCTGTCGGGAACAGTGATCGAAAGCACCGATATCCGTTTCAAAGCGGGTGATCGGGTGATTGCGACCAGCTTTGATATCGGCGTTGCTCATCATGGCGGCTATGCTGAAATTGCGCGTGTACCGGGTGATTGGGTGGTGCCATTGCCGGACGGGCTGAGTTTGTTTGATGCGATGATTTTGGGGACAGCCGGATTTACTGCGGCGCTAGGCATTGTCCGTATGGAAGAAAACGGATTGAGACCGGAAAAAGGGGCGGTCATCGTCACCGGTGCGACCGGTGGCGTCGGTAGTCTGGCTATTGATATGCTGGCCCGGCGCGGTTATTACGTCGTGGCGCTTACCGGAAAGGAGAGCGAGGCGGTTTACCTGCGCGATCTCGGGGTCGCCGAGGTGATGTTGCGACAAAGTCTGGATCTGACCAAAATCCGTCCGCTTGAACGTGGGCGCTGGGCCGGTGCGGTTGACAATCTCGGAGGCGATGTTCTCGCCTGGATCGCCAGCAGCATGGAGCAGGGCGGCACCATTGCCAGTATTGGCCTGGCCGCAAGTATGTCGCTGAATACGACGGTTGCGCCCTTTATCTTGCGCGGTGTTTCGCTGCTTGGCATTGATTCCGGTTACATCGGTGAGCCTTATCGACGCGGTGTCTGGCAGCGTTTGGCCGACGATTTGCGGCCGCCACATCTCGCGGCGATGGCCCGGCGCGTCCCCTTTGATGATTTGCCAGCGGCGTTTGATGATTTTATCGCTGGCCGGGCCAAAGGCCGCGCAGTGGTGGAAATTGCCGGAGGCTGAGGTGGCTGGCTTACCCCGTATCCTCATCGTTGATGACTCCCGAGTGGTCCGGGTATCATTGATTCGGCATCTCAAGGGCGCCTATGAAGTGCGCGAAGAAGGCGATGGCGAGGCGGCCTGGCAGTCGTTGGTGGTGGATCATTCGATCCAGGCGGTGATTTCCGATATCCAGATGCCCAAGCTCAATGGTTATGAATTGCTCGAACGGGTGCGGACATCAAAACTTCGCCGTCTGCAGCAGTTGCCCTTCATTTTGGTATCAGGGGAGGAAACCGAGGAGGAGCGGGCCAAGGCCAGTGCGCTCGGGGTGTCCGATTTTGTCACGAAGGGGGCAGGTAGTGCTGAAATCCTGACCCGCCTGAATGGTTTGCTGGCTTTGTCGAGCGCCCGGGAAAATCTCGATACGGGGCGGGGGCAGATGGTTCAGGATCCGTTGAGTGGACTCTTTACCCGCAAATTTCTTGAAATGCAGGCAGCACAGGCGATGTCGCATTCGGTTCGGCACGGTGTCGATACCAGCGTCATGGTTCTCGGTTTTGACGGTTTTGAAGGGTTGTGCGGACGTCTTGGGACAAAAGTTGCCGAGGATGTGGCAACGCGTTTTGCCAAGATGCTGGCCAGCAAAATGCGCCAGGAAGATAGCCTGGGGCATTTTGGGGCCGGGCAATACGCCGTTGTTTCACCGGGTACCGCGGTGGCTTTTTGCGCCACGTTTGCCGAGCGCGTACGTGAAGCGGTTGAATTGGCACGCCTTTCCGTGCAGGGGCAGATGGTGGCTGTCACCGTGAGTATTGGCTTGGCCAGTATCCCGATTGATCCAGTGGTTTCGGCCGGTGCCTTGCTTGATTTGGCGGGTGCCCGGATGCAGGCTGCGATGCAGTCCGGCGGCAATCGAACGGAATCGGGGGGCGCTCAGCCGGCAACGCGGCCGATCTCGATTAATCACGCACTTGAGTTGCTGGCGGCCAATCGCCCTGAGCCGGTCAAGCCGCATCTGATGGCGTTGGCTCGGCAGTTGCTGCCTTTATTGAATTTGATGAATCAGGAATTGGGTTTGACGCTGCCCATGGCAGAAGTTGAACGTCGTTTGCGTGGGCGGGGTTTTTAAAAAATTTAATCCGTTCAGTATTTTGTGGTGCAGGAAATCATAATTAAAGGAATTTTAATGGCGACTTACAAAGAATTTCACCAGTACTCGATCGAAAAGCCGGATGAGTTTTGGGCCGAGCAGGCCCAACTTGTTGATTGGCAGGAGCCGTTCACCCAGGTATGTGATTATTCCCGTCCGCCATTTGCCAAATGGTTTGTTGGCGGCAAGACAAATCTCTGCCATAACGCCGTTGACCGTCATGCGGCCAAACGGCCAAATGATCATGCCCTGATCTTCATCTCAACAGAAACCGACGAAGAAACAGTTTACAGCTTTGCCGAATTGCAGCGCGAAGTCGAGCGCATGGCGGCGATTTACAAGAGCCTGGGCGTCAAGCGCGGTGACCGCGTGCTGATTTACATGCCGATGGTGGCTCAAGCCTGTTTTGCCATTCTCGCTTCCGCCCGCATTGGAGCCATTCACTCGGTGGTTTTCGGCGGTTTTGCTTCCGGTTCGCTGGCCACCCGTATCGATGATGCCAAGCCGACGCTGATCGTTTCCTCCGACGCCGGCATGCGCGGTGGCAAGGCCGTGCCTTACAAGCACTTGCTTGATGAGGCGATTGAACTGGCCGAACACAAGCCAGCCAAGGTGCTGATGATCGACCGCGGCCTGGACAAGGCTTTCAACAAAGTGGCGGGGCGCGATGTGGACTACGCAACGCTGCGTGCCGAGTTTATCGACGCTCAGGTGCCGTGCGAATGGATGGAATCCAGCGAGCCGTCCTACATCCTTTACACCTCCGGGACGACCGGCAAGCCGAAGGGCGTGCAGCGCGATACCGGTGGTTATGCCGTGGCGTTGGCTTCATCGATGAAGCATATTTATTGCGGTGGCGAGGGTGAAACCTTCTTCTCGACGTCCGATATCGGCTGGGTGGTCGGGCACTCCTACATCATCTATGGCCCGCTGATCGCCGGTATGGCGACGGTGATGTACGAAGGTACGCCGCTGCGCCCCGATCCGGGCATCTGGTGGCACATCGTCGAGAAGTACAAGGTCAGCGTGATGTTCTCCGCGCCGACGGCAGCTCGTGTGCTGAAGAAGCAGGATCCGGCCTTCATGCACAAGTACGACCTCTCTTCGCTGAAGCACATTTTCATGGCCGGCGAGCCGCTCGATCAGCCGACGCACGAATGGTTTATGACTGAGTTGCAAAAGCCGGTCATCGACAATTATTGGCAGACTGAAACCGGCTGGCCGATGCTGGCTGCCTTGCCGGGCGTTGAAAATACGCCGATCAAATATGGTTCGCCGAGTTTTCCGGTCTACGGCTATAACCTGCAGATTTTCCGCGAGGACGGTTCTGTTTGTGGTGCCAACGAGAAGGGTATTGCTGCCGTCATTCCGCCGCTACCGCCCGGCTGCCTGTCCACGGTTTGGGGTCAGGATGACCGTTTCGTCAGCACCTATTTCACGCTGTTCAAAGAGCCGCTGGTTTATTCGTCCTACGACTGGGCGATCAAGGATGACGACGGTTATTTCACCATTCTTGGCCGCACCGACGACGTGATCAACGTCGCCGGCCATCGTCTGGGTACGCGTGAAATTGAGGAGGCGATCCAGAACCACAATGCAATTGCCGAGGTTGCGGTGGTCGGTGTTGAGGACAAGCTCAAAGGCCAGGTGCCGATGGCGTTTGCGGTGGTCAAGGATGCAGCACGTATTGCCACGCCGGAACTGGTCAAGGCGTTGGAGAAGGAGGTGTTCGGTACGGTCGACAGCATTTTGGGCGCCATTGGCCGTCCGGCTCGCGTCCACTTTGTGACCGGTTTGCCTAAAACCCGTTCCGGCAAGATGCTGCGCCGTTCCTTGCAAGCGCTGGCAGAAGGGCGCGACCCGGGCGATCTGACAACAATCGACGATCCTTCAACGCTCGAGCAGATCAAAAACGCACTGACCAGCTAGTTTCGTTTGTGATGCTTGGTAAAACCCGTCGGCGCAATCCGGCGGGTTTTTTTACGCTGGTCTGGTAATAATCCGGGCTGTGGGCAGGTGTTAGAATGCTTGCCAGTTCTACCTTCCGGCTATTTCAAGCTCATGATTTACGAAACCGTTGCTGCCGTTGACCTGGGGTCAAATAGCTTTCGTCTGCAAGTTGGGCGCGTTGTTGATAACCAGATTTATACCCTTGATTCAATGAAAGAGCCGGTTCGTCTGGCTTCAGGTCTGAATGCCGACAAGCGTCTTGATATTCCGGCGCAGGCCAGGGCGCTGGACGCTCTGCGTCGTTTTGGTGAGCGTTTGGGCGGCCTGGATGCCGGTGCGGTGCGCGTGGTGGCGACCAACACGCTACGGGTCGCCAAAAATTCAGCAGAATTTTTGCCCCAGGCCGAAGAGGCGCTGGGCTTTCCCATTGAAATCATTGCCGGTCGCGAAGAGGCGCGCCTGATCTATATCGGTGCGTCGCACTCGTTGCCAACAGTCACTCACAAACGTTTGGTGGTTGACATCGGTGGTGGTTCGACTGAGTTCATCATTGGCAAGCGGCACGATCCGCAATTGATGGAATCGCTTTATATGGGTTGCGTCAGCTACACGCTGCGCTTTTTCCCCGATCGCCGGATCGACAAAAATCGCCTGCGTGAGGCTCAGGTTGCGGCGACCAAAGAGATCGAGCTGATTGCCCATGATTACCAGCGACTGGGCTGGAAGGAGGCAGTCGGTTCGTCCGGTACGGCGCGGGCGATTGCCGATGTGCTTGAAATGAATGGCTTGAATCCGAACGGCGAGAGCGGCATCACGCGTGTTGGGCTGGAGAAATTTTGTTCGCTGCTGATCAAGGCCGGTTCGGCCGAAGCGCTCGATTTGCCCGGCGTCAAGGGCGATCGTCTGCCGGTCTTGCCGGGCGGGGTTGCCATCATGTCAGCGATTTTCGATGTGCTTGGTATTGAGCGGATGACCTACGCCGAAGGCGCGTTGCGCCTCGGTGTACTCTACGATTTACTCGGCCGCTTTCACCATCTTGATATGCGCGATTCAACGGTGGTGCAATTCCGCCGGCGCTATCAGGTTGAGGCAGATCAGGTCGAGCGGGTCGAGGCCACCGCCTTGTCGGCGCTGGCTCAGTTGACCGATGGTCTGCCAGGCGAAGCTGATGTGCAGCTTTTGTCGTGGGCAACGCGTTTGCATGAAATCGGCATCTCCGTTGCACACAATGCTTATCACAAGCATGGCGCTTATATTCT
Organism: uncultured Dechloromonas sp.; assembly: GCA_964561415.1. Taxonomy (GTDB): domain Bacteria; phylum Pseudomonadota; class Gammaproteobacteria; order Burkholderiales; family Rhodocyclaceae; genus Azonexus. The sequence goes on from CAZLPR010000053.1 coordinate 8,264, forward strand.
GACCTATGCCGATATGCCTGGTTTTTCCAAAAAAGATCAGCTGCAACTCGCCGTGTTGGTTCTTGGTCATCGCGGCAAACTGGAGAAAGTGCGGAACTCTGCTGCGGTCGACATCGCCTGGCCGCTCATTTTTTGTTTGCGTCTGGCCGTGCTGTTGCACCGGACTCGTGATGATCGGGCTTTGCCGGTCTGGCGCGTCGGCGTACTCGGTAATGGCTTCAAGCTTGAATTGCCCGCTGAGTGGCTCGATGCGAACCCGTGGACGGCTGCTGCGATACGTGAAGAGTCCTCGGTCTGGCGGCAGATCGGACGTGAATATCTGGTAAATCCCAAACCAGCAAAAAAAATCGTGTGAACGAGTTTTTTCGCTGGTTGTATCAGTCGGCTAGTCCGAAACGATGCGCTCGGCAATACGCTTTTTGATCTCGGCAAGGTTGTCATCGAAGTGACTGTAATGCATCAGCGACAGCCCGAAAACGCAGGCATAGAGCAGCAGACTGCGGCTCTTTGCTTCACTTTCGGACATCCCTGCTGCGACAAACAATTTGCGTGTGCAATCCAGTCGGTAAAGGTCAACCGCTTCGACAATGGCCGCCGCTTGCGCGTCATGACGCGCCCAGTCACGTACCGCCAGTTCAATCAACATGCCTTTACGGTTCCGGTTGGCACCATAAACCTCGATCGCATAATGCAGTTGTTCGCGCTCCAGGCCAGGCGCTACCGAGGTTGTTTTCTCGATATCGCGAATGCGGCCTTCTTTCCACTGTTCAAGCAAGGCTTCGAGCAAAGCCTGTTTGTCTTTGAAATGCCAGTAAAAGCTGCCCTTGGTGACGCCACAATGCTTGGCTAGTACCTCAACGCGCAAACCGGCAACGCCTTCGCTGGCCAGTACGTCAATGGCTGCTTCGATCCAGCGTTCCCGGTCGAGTTGTGGCCGCGGCGCAAGGGTTTGACCGCGTGGCTTGGCTATACTTGTTTCTGAGGAGGGCTTGACAGGTTTATTTTCCATACGCTACCGTATGTATTTTCCGTACTACATAGTATGGGCATTGTGCGGATCGAGTCGCTGTCTGTCAAACCGGCGGCCAAATTTCAATAAAAGTAACGAGCAAAAAGGAGAGATTTATGAAAATTCTCGTCCCCGTCAAACGGGTAGTTGATTACAACGTCAAAGTCCGCGTCAAAGCCGACGGCAGCGGCGTCGATCTCGCCAACGTCAAGATGAGCATGAACCCCTTCGACGAAATCGCCATCGAAGAAGCCGTGCGGCTGAAAGAAGCCGGCATCGCCACGGAAGTCATCGCCGTTTCCT
>CAZLPR010000054.1:0-344 GCA_964561415.1 uncultured Dechloromonas sp.
TCCAAGTGCGCGAGGAAGAGCGCGACTGGGAAGGCGCCGCCGAACGGCTGCTGCGCGGTTTCGGGCTGTCGCTGCTGGTGCCGGATGAACATTATGCTGCCGTGGCCGACTGGGTGGATCGCACGCATTTGCGCGGTCGACTGGTTTATTTCCGCATTCGTCAGGCCGGTCGCAACAAGGATTTGCCGGAGCTGCATCGCGATTCGCTCGCCCGCAAGCTGTCGATCAAGCCGGAGGCGGCGTGCTACGACTGGCTGGAACGCGAACTGGCGCATCGTTTTGATGTCGCCTGTTGCCTGACCCAGGAACAGTTTCGCCGCGAAACCCGCGCCGTCACCCGCGCC
>CAZLPR010000054.1:354-3607 GCA_964561415.1 uncultured Dechloromonas sp.
AGATCAAGGCGGCCGGCGAACGGCATGAAAAGGATGACCGCCACCGTCTTGACGACCGCAGCCGTTACGTCCTCGGCTGGAGCAACACGGCCAAGATTGCGGCGCTGGAAGGACAGGCGCTGCGTCTGGAAAAGCAGATGGGCGACATCGCCGCCTTGATCAGTCAGTTGGAGAAAGACCGCCGCACCCTGGCTGTTCAACTCGACGCTTTGTCCAAGCTGGAAGTCTTCACCGATTTTGGCGAAATTGACTGGTCGACCGTAGCCAGCGAAATTGCCCGGCTAATGGAAGAAAAACGCCAGCTCGAAGCGGCCTCCGATTTACTCAAACAGTTGAGCGAGCGGTTGAAGGCGGCACAGGCGGCATTCAGGCGAAACGGGAAGCTGCGCAGGATCTGGCCCGGATGGCCGACGAAATCATTGCGGCTCTGCTACCGGAGGAGTTGGCAAAAGCCATCCTGGTTCTTGAACCGATACGTGTCGAAGTCCTCGGTGAGCAACAAGTGACCATCGAATCCTGCGACAACCGCGAACACGATGTGCGGGAATCGCTGACGGTTCGAATCAAGACAGAGTCCGGAAAACTGGATCGACTAACCGAAAAAATCATCAAGGCGATGTCCTTCTTCAAGGACGAATTCAAGCTCGAAACTGCTGAAATCGACGCCAGCCTGGCCGCTGCCTTCGAGTACGAAAACCTGCTGAAGAAGCTCAACGCCGACGATCTGCCGCGTTATGAAGCGCGCTTCAAGGAACTGCTCAACGTCAATACCATCAACGAGATCGCCAATTTCCACGCCCAGTTGTCGCGCGAGCGTGAGGAAATCCGCGACCGCATCACCCTGATCAACCAGTCGCTGACAAAGATCGACTACAACCCCGGCCGCTTCATCGTGCTCGAATCGCAGCCGACGCCGGATGCCGATATTCGCGACTTCCAGAGCGAGTTGCGCGCCTGCACCGAAGGCGCACTGACCGGTTCGGAGGATGCGCAGTATTCCGAAGCCAAATTTATTCAGGTCAAAAATATCATCGACCGCTTCCGTGGCCGCGACGGGCAATCCGAACTCGACAAGCGGTGGACGGCGAAAGTCACCGACGTCCGTCACTGGTTCATCTTCGGCGCCAGCGAGCGTTACCGGGAGGATGGCGTCGAGCACGAGCATTATTCCGATTCCGGCGGCAAATCCGGCGGCCAGAAGGAAAAGCTGGCCTACACCATTCTTGCCGCCAGCCTCGCCTACCAGTTCGGCCTGGAATGGGGCGCCGTGCGCTCGCGCTCCTTCCGTTTTGTGGTGATTGACGAGGCTTTCGGGCGCGGCTCGGATGAATCGGCGCAATACGGCCTGAAGCTGTTTGCCCAGCTCAATCTGCAATTGCTCATCGTCACGCCGCTGCAAAAAATCCATATCATCGAGCCGCATGTGTCCAGCGTCGGTTTCGTCCATAACGAAAACGGTAGTGATTCGAAAATGCGCAATCTGTCGATTGAGGCTTACCGGGAAGAAAAATCCCGCACCGGAGGCACGAGATGACTTCATCGCCCTTGCCCAGCAATAATTTCTTGCTGGGTGAAATTAAAACCCTGATCGAAAACGCCCGCAACACAGCCGTCCGCCAGGTCAATGCGCTGCAGGTCATGGTCAATTTCGAGATCGGCCGGCGGATCGTCGAAGAAGAACAGCAGGGGGCGAACCGGGCGGAATATGGCCGGCAGCTGTTGCAAACCCTGGCGGATGGCCTGAGCAGCGAGTTTGGCAAGGGTTTCTCGCGCAGCAATCTCGAATACATGCGCAAATTTTTCCTGGCCTATCGGGACCGGATTACGCCGATTTCCCAGAAGGCTTCTGGGATATTCGCTGACCAAGCCACCAACGCGATCATGCACCAGGCGCCCCTTCCGCCCAACCCATTTACCCTTTCCTGGTCGCACTACGTCTTCCTGATTGGCATCAAAAGCACCGACCAGCGCCGCTTTTATGAAATTGAAGCGGCGCAAAATGGCTGGTCTTTGCCCGAACGGCGTCGTCAGTTCGACTCAAGCCTGTTCGAGCGCCTGGCGCTTAGCCGCTCGCCAGACGAAATACGCCAACTCAGCCAACAGGGGCAAATGTTGGTCAGCCCGACCGACCTCATTAAAAACCCCTATGTGCTGGAATTTTTAGGACTGGAAGCGCACAGCAGCTACTCCGAATCCGACCTCGAGTCAGCCATCATCAGCAAGATCGAACATTTCCTGCTGGAACTTGGCAAAGGCTTCCTGTTCGAGGCGCGACAAAAACGCTTCACCTTTGAGGAGGAGCACTTCTTTGTCGATCTGGTGTTCTACAACCGCCAGCTGCGCTGCTACGTACTGATCGACTTGAAGCTTGGCAAGCTGACCCACCAAAATCTCGGCCAGATGCAGATGTACGTTAACTACTTCGACCGCTATGTAAAACGCGACGATGAAAACAGCACCATCGGCATCATCCTGTGCAAAAAGAAGAACGATGCGCTGGTGGAAATCACGCTGCCCAGGGATGCCAACATCCACGCCTCTGAATACCAGCTTTATCTACCCAGCAAGGCAGAACTGCAACAGCGGCTCAACGAATGGACGGCGGAGGGCGAAGCATTGTTAAGGTCAGCGCCGGCAAAAACTGCACCGCAACCAGGTGATGAAGCCGCATGAAATGGAGCACGCCGCCCGAGCTGCGCCAGCAGGTTCAGCGCTGGTGGGATAAAGGGGAAATCCTTGGCAATCCGGCTTTCCCCAGGCGCCTGACGCTGAAAGCCCCGACCGCCACCGAGTTGCGCGACCACTTCGAGGCGGTGCGATCATGGAGCCAGCAACTCCGTGACATGCCGCACATTCGGCTGGAAATGCGCGATTTCCGGCATCAGGTTTTTGGTCAGAATGCCCTGCCCGACACGGCCTGGATCGATGATGCGACGAGTGCCATCGCGCTGATCGGCAAGCAAAAGGAAGCCCGCATTTTTGCGCAGATTTGCACGTTGACCGCAGCCTGCCAGCCCAAACTGCTTACCTGGCTGAACCAGCGACCGCTACGCGCCCTTGAACTCGCTGATAGCTGGGAAAAACTGCTCGCCGTCATCGACTGGCTACTCGCCCATCCGCGCCCGGCAATATATATGCGGCAAATGGATGTGGCCGGCGTCCATACGAAATTTGTTGAAGCCAATCGCGGCGTACTGGGCGAATGGCTTGATCTCGTGCTGCCGCCAGAAGCGATCGACAGTACCGCCAGCGG
>CAZLPR010000054.1:3625-9503 GCA_964561415.1 uncultured Dechloromonas sp.
CCGCCGCTACGGCTTTCTCGACAAACCCGAACGCATCCGCCTGCGCTGGCTCGACCCGGCTTGCTCACCTTTCCCGACCATTGCCGCAGCCGACCTGACGCTCGATGCCGCCAGCTTTGCCCGCCTGAATCCTGCGGTCGACCGCGTTTTTATCACCGAAAACGAAATCAACTTTCTCGCCTTCCCGCCGTTACCCAATGCTCTGCTCATTTTCGGTGCCGGCTATGGTTTCAGCGCACTGGCCAATACCGCCTGGCTGCACGACTGCAAAATCCACTATTGGGGCGACATCGACACCCACGGTTTCGCCATCCTCGACGAACTGCGCAGCCACTTCCCGCATGTGCAATCGCTGTTGATGGACCGCGCCACGCTACTCTCCGGCAAGGCGTTGTGGACCGAAGAGCTGACACCAACGCAACGGGAACTCCCTCGTCTGGCCCCCGAAGAGCGCGCTCTGTACGATGATCTGCGGGACAACCGCCTCGGGAAAAACCTGCGTCTGGAGCAGGAAAGAATCCCTTTTCAGCAAGTGGAAAATACGCTGCATCAACTGGCGTAAAAAACACTCTTCGAAACTTACCGCTGAGCCTCAATGCTAGCGGCCGGTCAGACTTAAACCTTGATCCCTTAGTTGGATACATCCGTTGGGGCATTTGGGTGGCTGGCCGAAGGTCGATTTTGCAGGTCAGCCGTCGTTCCATTGAGCAAAAAAGCGGCGAAACATGTACCGATGTACCGGTCAGACGAATTTGCAGCTGACTTCCTTTCAACCCGACAGCCTGCCAGGCTGGAGATCAAGATCAAAATCGACAACATGCCGCTCAAATACAGGCTTTCCTGTATTACGCCGGCAGAATATGCCGAATAAATTAGCGGTGTACCTGTCTCCCCTTTGCCCCCACTCATTGCGTAGTGGGGGATTTTTTTCAATCGGGAGTCAACGAGCAACGGTGCCAATCGCGTCGATCAGACGATTAGCTTCGCTTGCCAGCGCCTCAAACTGGGTGCCGATCAAACCCGCATCAGTTTTTCCAGAGATCGAATTTTCTAGCGCAGCGGCAAGTTCATGCACCCGCATCGCGCCTAAAACACCGGCCGAGCCTTTCAGGCCATGGGCAATTTTACGGGCCTTATCGCGCTCACCTTTGTCCAGGCATTCGCCCAAAGCGGTCAACTCCGGATCAACCCCGGCGGCAAACTGATGCAACAGTTTTTCATAAACGCCGAGGTTGCCGCTCATCTGCTTCAAGCCCATCGCGTAATCCAGCCCCGGCACGGCTGCCAGCGGGGAGTCCTGCACTGCGGCGATTGAAGAATGCGCCGACTTATCCAACGCCGAATCTGGCAAAACCGCTGGCAAGGGCTGATCAGCAGAAGCCACCGCTGCACCCCGGTTTAACCATTTCAGCAAAATAGCGTAAAGCGTCTCCGGGTTAACCGGTTTGCCGACGTGGTCATTCATCCCCACGGCAAGGCAAGCCTTGCGGTCTTCTGCAAAGGCATTGGCCGTCATGGCGATGATCGGCGTTAATGCGTTGCCGGCAAGGCGACGAATCGCCTGCGTCGCCGCCAGCCCGTCCATTTCCGGCATTTGCATGTCCATCAGGATCAAGTCATAAGCCCGGGCACTGGCTGCCGCAACCGCCTCGACACCGTTATTGGCCAGATCGGCTGAAATACCGACATTGGACAACAGGGAAAGCGCCACTTGCTGATTGATCGAATTATCCTCAGCCAATAGGAGCCTGATGCCGCTGCTAGCCTTCAAGCGGGCCATGAGTTCGTTGAGTTGCGGCGGGTGGCTGGTTTTTTGCCGATGCGCCGGACTCGACTTGCCCAGGCGCATAGTGGCCCAGAATCGGCTGCCCACGCCTGGCGTGCTTGCAACACCGACATCACCGCCCATTAAGTGCGCGAAGTGACGATTGATCCGCAGGCCGAGCCCAGTGCCGCCAAATTTTCGCGTCGTCGACTTGTCGGCCTGCTCAAAAGACTGAAACATGCGCGGCAAATGTTCGGGCAAAATTCCAATGCCCGTATCTTCAACGGAGAAGCGGACAAAAATATCGTGATCGGTTTCTTCCAGCACACTGCCAATCAGCTTGATTGAGCCCGTTGCGGTAAATTTGATCGCGTTGCCCAGGTAATTGAGCAAAATCTGCGTCAGGCGCAGTGCATCGCCGTACAGGAATGGCGGCAAGCTGGCAACATTGGAGAAATAGCAAATCCCCTTGGCCCTGATCCGTTCGTCAACCTGCGCCGACACTTGCGCCATCACCTCATCAAGACAAAAGTCGGTGGGCGCCAGCTCCATCCGCCCGGCTTCAATTTTCGAAATATCCAGAATGTCATTGATGATGCCCAGCAAATGGTCGGCAGCAACCGATATTTGCCCCAGTCTTTCATCCTGGCGAGGCGTTGTTTGCTCCTGACGCAGCAGATGGGTCAGGCCGATAATCGCATTCATCGGCGTGCGGATTTCATGGCTCATATTGGCCAGGAAGCTGCTTTTGGCTTGGTTCGCCGCCTCGGCAAGCGCAATGGCGGCGCGCACATCATTGATCTCTTCAGCCAGTTGCACGCGCTCGGTGATGTCCTCCTGAATCGACAGGTAATGAATGAGCTTGCCGTCATCATTAAAAATCGGCGTTATATGGGCAATATCGATAAATTCCCGGCCATCCCGAGTCTGATTGATAAAGCGCCCGCGCCAGGAACGCCCGGCACCGAGCGTCTGCCACATCTCGCTATAAATCGCCGCCGGATTTTTTTTGGAACTGAGGAACCCTGCCCGCTGACCGATCACGGATGACGCCGCATAGCCAGTAACGCGGCAAAAAGCCGGATTAACATATTCAATACAGGTCTGAGCATCGGTGATGATGATCGAGTTAGGACTTTGCTCAACCGCCAAAGAAAGCATGCGCAACTGGCTTTCGCTCTCCTTGCGCAAGGTTACATCGCGGGCAATCGACAAAACGCACGCTGGCGAACCTGAATCTGCGGCAATCGGCGTCTTGATGACCTCCCAAAAATGACGCTGACCAGTAGCTGGGGAACGTGCCTCCAGTTCAAACATACCCGAGCGGCCACTCTCGGTAACCGCTTTATCGCCCACCTCCGAAGCGAGAGCGAATTCAGGGGAAAACAAATCGTGAACCGTTTGATTCAGCACTTCTGTTTCGTAATGTTCAAAGAAAGCCAAGGCCGCCGGATTGACAGTCACATAAACCCCTGTTGCATCCTTGCACCAAACCGGATCGGGGATCGAATTGAGCAAGCCTTCAATTTTCGTTGCCTGTTGGGCGATACGCGCCTCCAGCCAACGTTTTTGCTCAAGCAGGGTGAGTTGAGTACGCACCCGTGCTTGCACAACCGGCAGATTCAATGGCTTTGAGATGAAATCAACGGCTCCCGCCTCAAGTGCCCGGATTTCGGTTTCGTGATCACTCGACGCAGTGACAAAGAGGACCGGAATGCTGGCCAGCCTTAGGTTTTTTTTCAGCTCGGTGCAAACTTCAAAACCGTTTAAACCGGGCATCCAGGCATCAAGCAGAATAAGATCCGGCAACGGCTCAGCATCAAGAAGAAGCAAGGCCTGATTACCGTTGACCGCAACCTCGATGGTGCCGAATTCACCCAAAGCGGCAGATAACAAAGCCACCGTCATTCGGTCGTCGTCTACGACCATCAAACGCCAGCGACCCACGGCTTTGCCAGTTACCATATCTCGCCTTATATTGAGTCTGAACCTTGCAGACGTAGCGCATTGTTTATCAGGGAGAACTGCTTATTGAGCTTGTCTCCGATATCGAACAGCCTCAGGGTATTTTCAGTCCCTTCACGAACAATATTACTGACCCGGCGTTCTTGAAGATCGGTCAGGCCAAGATTGATGTACGCCTTTTCGACTTCATCGATCATGCAGCTCAAATGCTGGTGCGCATCCGTCTGCTGGAGGCGCAGCAATTCGCGCAGCGAATCAACTGTATCCGCCGTTTTGCTGACTGCAGCCTGCAAGGCCTCCGCCCGATTCGCTGATTCCTGACGCACAGCAATGGTTTCAGCGATAGCTTCGGCAGTCTCGGCCAGAATAGTGAGGTTATCGCGAAGTTTGCCCTGCTGAATTTCATCGTCGGGAAAATCAGTGATCAAGATCGACACAGCGCTGTAATTCACCACCATGCGTCGACTGAACTGAAAAATACGGCCCATCGTTGCGCTTTTCGCAAGCACCGACTCCTCCAGCGGCGAACCTTTACCCGCCGGAGTTCTAGTAAAACTGCCGGCTGCATGACGCACCTGAACGTGACAGTGAACCCCATATTGATTGGTCGCCTCCAGCAGTCGCTGGGCCAACTCTTCATAGTCGGTCACACCAAGGCTACCGCGCATGAATTCGAGCAATACACCGGTATCGCCGATATTGCTCAGAAAGCCCATGGCCATCGACGCCATGGACTCCTTCTCTGCCGCCAGCTTTTTCCTGGCCGCCTGATATGCCACCGTCCGCTGCACCTTACGCAGCAAAACCTCTGGATCAAAAGGCTTGACGATGAAATCGTCACCACCGGAATCAAATGCCTTGATCAAATCATGCAGTTCGTCATGCGATGACACAAAAATCACCGGCACCGTTGAATCAAGGCGCAAACGCCGGCAGGTTTCAAAGCCGTCAATACCATCCATTTCGATATCAAGCAGAATCAGATCAAACGACTCTGGGGCTGCTTTAAGCAGTTTGAGGCACGCCTCACCGGACTCAAGCGCTTCAATTTCAAAATCGGTCTGCAAAGCCAGACGCATGCTTTCAATAAGAAATCTGCTGTCATCAACAACGAGGAGACGACCGGTGGGCTTAGAGCTGATTTGCATAATTAAACGCCATCCTGAATGGTGTGAAAAACAGAAACGCCGCAACCAAGGGCGCCAAATTGACAAAAACAACAATTACGTGTGATTTTATCGCCAATGGCAACTTAACACCACCTGCTCAACACAAGGGATATTTAAAAACATCGCCATTTTTTGACTTTTTGCAGGCCAATAGAAGACGATTCCGCCGCAACAATCTGCGCTGGCTGCAACAACGATCATTTTTAGTGCATTTTTACCGTCGACCGCAACAATGCAATGAGCAAACAATGCCTCCCGGCAACAGAAAAAAAACCCGCACGCGGCGGGTCTTGGCAAGGTTCATTTAAAAAGTGGTTACAGCAGTTCGGCTGGAATATTGCCGCCGTTTTCCGCCAGCTTCTGCAGCACGGTTTTGTGCAGCCACATATTCATCTGGGCCGAATCACTCATCTTTTCTGCCGGGCAACCGAGTTCAGTCGCCAGTTCCTTGCGCAAAGCCAGGCTGCTATCGAGACCGAGCAACTTCAACAGATCAACAATTGACACCTTCCAGTTGAGCTTTTCTGCATTCGCCTTGGCCAGCGCTTCCAGCTTGGCGATGACATCCACCGGGCTAATGGCGACTGGTGCAGCAGGCGCAACGGCGGCTGGCGCGCTAGCAACTTCCGCCGCTACGGCAACCTCTTCCTTCTTGTCATCACCGAAACCCAGTTTCGCCAGAATATTGCTGAAGATTCCCATCGCATTTCCTTTAAGTAAAAGTTGAAAAACCTGAAATGCTTCAGGCATTTTTTAGAACAGCGTCTTTATCATAACGCCCCAAAAGCATCATTGTCATGAGCATTAGCGTGAAATATTTTGTTGTCAAAAACAAAGGCCAGTCGTTATTGCGAACGGCGAGGTGGCTCTCCGGGTACGGGCCGATGCCGAGGGCAAGAAACGGACGCTGCGCGTGCCGGGAACCGAGTTCATCGCGCGCTGTCTCCTCCATGTGCTGCCCAGCGGCTTCAAGCGCATC
>CAZLPR010000055.1:0-8887 GCA_964561415.1 uncultured Dechloromonas sp.
GCGCTGAACGATGCGCTGACCCGCCGCGTTATCCAGCTCAATCTGGAAAAGCATAATTTCGACGGCATCGAATGGTGCTGGCTGGCCTTTGGTTCGGAAGGCCGCGACGAGCAAACTTTCGTCACCGACCAGGATAACGGCATCGTTTTCGCCGGCACCGATACGGCTGCGGTCGACGCGCTGCGCCCGCGTTTTTTGACTTTCGCCCTCGACGTCAACAAAGACCTCGACCGCTGCGGCTTCCCGCTGTGCAAAGGCAACATCATGGCGAGCAATCCGCAATGGTGCCTGTCGCTGGAAGAATGGAAAAACCAGTTCAGCAAATGGATCCGGACGCCGCAACCGGTTGCCTTGTTGAATGCCACCATTTTCTTCGATTTTCGCCCGCTCTACGGCGAGTCAAACCTGGCCGAGCAAATGCGTCAGCACCTGCTTAAACAGGCCGCCGCGACGCCGGTATTCCTGCAGGCCATGGCGCGCAATGCCCTCACCGTCGCACCGCCGCTGGGGAAAATTCGCGATTTTTTGACCGACCTTGAGCCCGGCCATCCGGGAAAAATTGACCTCAAAAAATACGGTTCGCGGATATTTGTCGATGTCGCGCGCATTTATGCGCTGGCCACCGGCGTTCATAACACCAACACGATTCAGCGTCTTCGTCTCGCCTCGCAGCGCTTGTCGAGCAAAAACGACGAAATAAACGCCGTCCTTGAAGGGCTCAACTTTATTCAACTGATCCGCTTGCAACACCAGTACCTGGGCGGCGAGTCGGGGGCCGAGGGCAACAACTTGATCAACCCGGACGATCTCAATGAACTGGATCGCCGCATTCTGAAAGAGTCTTTCCGCCAGGCCCGCAAGATTCAATCACGCCTCAAACTCGATTACCAGGTGAACTAAAAATGCTCGGACTCAAAAAATTTCTGTTCATGGGCGGCGCGTCCCCTTCCCTGCCTGCGGACTTGCAGACCGCGCTTGACGCTTGGCGAGCCCTGCCCGCCCCCGATCTCGGCGAAGTCCATTTCCATACCCGTTACGTCGTCATCGACATCACTTGCAGCGGCACCAACCCGGAGCAGGATCAGCTCCTCAGCATTGCCGCCAGTTGCGTCCGGCAGGGCATGATCACTCCGGAAGACTCGCTATTTATCGATTTTTCAGCGCCGGAAAACGATGCCTCGCCCCATCAAACAACGACAGATCCGGCGGTCGACCGGAAATTAATCGCTTTTTTGCAGTTCATCGCCAAAGCGCCCGTCGTGACTTACAACGTCGCTTTTGTCAGCAACTTCCTGCAACACGCCTGCAAGACTCGCCTGGGGATTGATTTTCAACCCACCTGGATTGACCTGGCATGGATGCTGCCCTCGCTTTTCAAGGATAAACATAGCGGCATCATGCCGCTCGATCAATGGCTCCAAGCGCTCGGCCTGCCGCTGGGCGCTACTCGGCGCAGCCTGATGGAGAACACCTTGTTGATCGCCCGTATCTTTCAGATGCTGCTCGTGCGGGCCAAAGAGCAGGAAATCAATACCGCCGCCAAACTCATCGACGAATCGCGCGCCAGCATGGCGCTGCGTCGCCACAACTGAAGGATGAGCCGCCTAGTCGTCAATCGGCGCGCCCCCGGCCCGGGAATACGGGGGCGCAAACTCAACCCGAACCGTTGTCCCCACCCCTTGATGACTATCAATCGTCACGGACCAGCCCAGCATCTCGGTAACGCGCGCCACAATTGAAAGACCGAGACCATTGCCCCGGCTCTCCTCACCCTTGCTATGCCGCTCGAAAAGAGTGGGAAACCGGTCTTCCGGAATCCCCGTTCCGGTATCCGCAATGGTGAAATCATGGTCACGCAAAGACAGCACAATCCGCCCTTCCTGCGTGTGGGCGCAGGCGTTACGGAGCAAATTGCTGATCACGACATAGGCCAGCGAACGCTCGACCGGCAAGCGGGGACGGTCAATAATTTCACTGATAATTTCAACCGGCCGGTCAGCTAGCGAGGCTCGGCAGTCGGCAATCGTATCGCGCACGACATCGGCCATGGCGCAACTCGGATCATCATGTTCCGCACAATGCCGCCCCTCCTCAGCCAATAGGAGCATCGCCTCCAACATCTCGGTCATACGAACTGCCTGCCGCTGAATCGTTGCAATCCGCTGGCGCACGCCCTCGCTCAAATCGGGCAATTCGACCAAGACTTCGGCAGCACCACGGATCACCGCAACCGGTGTACGCAGTTCGTGACTGACATCGGCGGCGAAAAAACTTTCCCGTTGCAGAAAGCCATAAGTCCGCGACGAAAAGCGATCGAGTTCGCGAACCAGACGCCCCAACTCATTTTGCGGATAACTTTCCGGCGAAAACTTGATCGGGCCACCGGTCAGCGTGACCTGGCGACTCTTCTCTGAAAGATCCTCGAACAAGCGGACAATCGGTTCAAGTATTTTGTGTGACAGACGCAATCCGACAAGCAAAGACACTAGGGACATCAAGCCCGTACACAACAGCAACAACAGAGCAAGCGAGGCGAGACTGTGTTGAACATGGCTTCGGTCGTAAAGAAGCGCAAACGGACGCCCTTCGATCTCAGTCGTCAGTACCGTGTAGTCAACATTCTCGATACTTCGCGTTTCCAGCACCTCAGCCGTGGTCGGCGCCGGCTTGAGCATGGGAAAATTGTCGGCCGGCAAAAAATGCCCTTGCAACAACGTAGAAAATACCGGCAATGCATCCGGCCGAATCGACCGGCGATGGCTATAGCTTTCAAGTTCAACGTGCATGCTGCGCAGAATAGCCCGGTTTTCAAGATAAGACGCCAGCGCAAAGGCAGTCAGGCCGAGCAGCGCACTAACGATGAAGCCCAGAAAAAGAAAAGGCCGCACCAGTTTTCGACGCAGGCTGTCATAGGGCTGCATGGTCGAGTGCTATCCGGTAGCCGAAACCTCTAACGGTATGAATCAGCTGCTGCTCAAAGGGCTTGTCGACGGCATTGCGTAGTGCGTGCATATGAACGATCAGCGCATGGTTGTCGCCCGGCTCATCACCCCAGATTTCACGATGAATGGCCAAGCGATGCACCACATTAGGCGAATGCCGCATGAGCAAGGCCAGGATCTTGGTCGGCACGGGCGGCATCGCCATCACCTGCCCGGCGCGCTCGATTTTCATCGTCCCGGTATCAAAGCGCAAATCGCCGACGACCATCACGGCATTGTCGACCTCCTGGCGGGCCCGGCGAATCAACGCACGGATGCGAGCCTCCAATTCACGTAGCGCAACCGGCTTGATCACGTAATCGTCAGCGCCAATATCGAAGGCCGAAATCTTTGTTTCAATATCGTCTTTAGCTGTCAACATGACGACCGGCACCCGGCTATACATTTCCTGGCGCAGGCGCTTGCAAATACCAATGCCGTCAAGGCCAGGCAGCATCATATCGAGCACCACCAGATCATAGCTATTGGCCGCTAGCATGCGGAGCGCAGAATGGCCATCCGGTGCGTAATCTGAGGTGTAACCCTGGATTTCAAGATAATCGGTCAGATTGCGCGCCAGGTCGCGATCATCCTCAACAATGAGCAGACGGTTCGTCATGGCCAGGGACTAGGTCTGCTCGGTTTTTTTCTTGCCCAGCGAAAATGGGTGGGCATGGCGACTCAAGGCAAAACTGGCAAAAAACTTGCACCAGATCGTCGACCCGGCAATAGCGCTCCAGGTTTCATAACTCAACTCACCAAACACCACGCCGATGATTACGGCAACGGCGATTAGACCGGCAATAAAATTAAATGCGGCATCATAAATCGCATATTTTTCCGGGTGTGGTGGCGGCTCACCGTGTTTGAGGGCAACTTCCGAAAAGTCTTTCTTGATGACAATGCGCCAGGCCCGTCGCAGCCAAAAGAAAGCGATGGGGAAGAGGGCAAGGAAAAGAATCCACGTAATTGCAACGCTGATGTCAAAAACCACGGGCTACCTCAGGTACTAATCACCGGCCCCAAAAAGCGGCCTCTAAAATAAAAACCCCGTCGACATTGCCAACGGGGCTGGAAATGCCATCTGTCCAGGAACAGGCAGATGGCAAGATTACAACAATTACAGCTTAGTGTGCGCCATCAACTGCCTTGGCACCGCGCGGGGTACGCACCGCTTCAACCATGTGCTGGATATGCTCTGGCGGCTCTTTGGTGACCTTATCAACCGCAAAGGCAACCACAAAGTTAACCATCGCACCGATGGCACCGAAGGCTTCCGGCGTGATGCCGAAGAAGGCGTTCGGGCCGCCGATCATGTCGACGAAATCGGTACCCTTGATGAAGAACAGACCCTTGTGCGCAAACACATAGAACAGGGTAATGAAGAGGCCCGACAACATACCGGCAATGGCGCCTTCCTTGTTCATCTTCTTGGAGAAGATACCCATCATGATGGCCGGGAACAGCGAGCTAGCCGCAATACCGAAGGCCAGCGCAACCGTACCAGCAGCGAAGCCCGGCGGGTTGAGACCCAGGTAACCAGCAACCACAATGGCACCTGCCATGGCGAATTTGCCGGTCAGCAGCTCATTCTTCTCGCTGATATCCGGCACGAACAGGCCTTTGACCAGATCATGCGACACAGCGGAAGAAATCGCCATCAACAAACCGGCAGCGGTAGAGAGCGCGGCAGCCAGACCACCGGCAGCGACCAGGGCGATAACCCAGTTCGGCAGCAAGGCGATTTCCGGATTGGCCAGCACGATGATGTCGGCGTTGACCGTCAGTTCGTTGCCCTTCCAGCCAGCTGCGTCAGCCTTGGCCTTGAACGCTTCGTTCTTCGACTTGTCGTTGTAGTACTGGATGCGACCGTCGCCGTTCTTGTCAGCAAACTTCAGCAGGCCAGTCTTTTCCCAACGCTTCATCCAGTCCGGACGCTCTTCATACTTGAGTTGCGAATCAGCCGCGTAAGGATCGGTATTCTGCATCACGACACCGGGGGTTACGGTACGGATCAGGTTCATCTTGGCCATTGCAGCCACGGCCGGTGCGGTCGTGTAGAGAATGGCGATGAAGATCAGTGCCCAACCGGCAGAGGAGCGAGCATCCGCAACCTTCGGTACGGTAAAGAAGCGCATGATGACGTGCGGCAGACCGGCAGTACCGATCATCAGTGACAAGGTATAAACGAACATGTTCAGCTTGCTACCGGCGGTCGTCGTCGTGTATTGACCAAAACCGAGGTCAACCACCACCTGATCGAGCTTGGACAGCAGCGACACATCCGTACCTGTCATTGACGAACCCAGGCCCAATTGCGGAATCGGATTGCCCGTGAGTTGCAGCGAGATGAAAATCGCCGGCACGGTGTAGGCCAGAATCAGCACAACGTACTGGGCAACCTGGGTATAGGTAATGCCCTTCATGCCGCCGAACACGGCATAGGCAAAAACGATGGCCATACCGATGTAGATGCCGGTTGCGGAAGAAACACCGAGGAAGCGCGAGAAAGCGACGCCGACACCTGTCATCTGACCGATGATGTAGGTGATGGAAGCCGTCAGCAGGCAAAGCACCGCAACCGTCGAGGCGGACTTCGAATAGAAGCGGTCGCCAATGAACTGCGGCACGGTAAATTTACCGAACTTGCGCAGGTACGGAGCCAGCAGCATAGCCAACAGCACATAGCCACCGGTCCAGCCCATCAGGAACAGACCGCCGCCGTAACCCATGTTGGAGATCAGGCCGGCCATCGAGATGAACGAGGCGGCTGACATCCAGTCGGCTGCTGTTGCCATGCCGTTGGTGATCGGATGAACCGAACCGCCCGCGGCATAGAATTCGCTCGTGCTACCGGCACGGGCCCAGATTGCGATCCCGATGTACAGCGCAAAAGTCGCGCCGACAAAGACGTAGATCAGAGTTTGCAGATCCATGTTGCCCCCTTAGTCTTCGTGAACGTCGAATTTACGGTCGATTTCACCCATCTTTTTCGCGTAGTAGAAAATCAACGCGATAAAGATGTAAATCGAACCCTGCTGGGCAAACCAGAAACCCAGCGGGTAGCCCCCCAGTTTGATGTTATTCAGCACTTCGACAAACAAGATGCCGGCGCCGAAAGAAACCAAGAACCATACGATCATGATTTTGGTCAGTAAGCCCAACGTAGCTGACCAGTAGGCCTTGCCGTTGTCTTCCATAGTTGTCTCCTCCGAAAATTGATTTGGGTCATTTGCTTATGCAGAAAAACCACAGCCTCAGTGTCGTGACAGAAACTTACAGTTAACTGACAGAAGAGATTGGGAAGCTTTTTATGGAAAATAGCGGACCGGACGCATAAACATAAAAATTAATCTTAATAATCATATGCTTAAAAATACACACAGCGCAGCACTCGGAGAAAATATAGGCTACGTTAACCATTCATTGATCGAAAATTGATGTTAACTTCCTGAAAATAAGTGGATTCGTCCCAATATTTTTAGGAATTAAATATTTTCAGCGAAGGAAAATCAAACAAGTCATTGTTTTAAATTGAATTTTCCATACGTGAGCGCATTGCGCGTCCCCGTTTTTGTAAATCTTATGCTCGCGCCAGTAAGCGGCGTCTGCATTGCCCTCAGTCAGCGCCAGCCTGGCTGGGGAAATTTACCTGCACAGGCGAAAGAGTGCGCCTGTCGTCATGACAAAGGATGAACCTTTATTTTGCCGGAAACAAAAAACAAAAAACCCGGGCCGCAGCACCGGGTTTTTCCAATCGAGAGTGGTCGGCTCGAAAGCTTTAGCGCGACAACTTAGGCAGCCTTGGCAACCAGCTTGACGGCTGCTTCTTTGGCGGTAGCCACATTTGCTTCAATCACCGCAGAAGCCTGCTTGGTCGCTTTGGTGATGTTTTCGTAAGCAGAATCGGCGGCAGCAAAACCGGATTTGATTGCGGTCACAACGACTTCGGAACCAGCCGGCGCATTTTTCAGCGACTGCTCGACAGCGGCCGAGAAATTCTTCTTCAACTCAACAACCTGGCCTTCGACGATTTCGTTCAGACCACTGGAAGACTGGCTGAGGATTTCGTAGACGCTGCGGGAATAAGCAGAAATCTGCTCCAGCGCCGGCTTGGCCAGCGACTTTTGCAGAGCGATCAGGCTTTGCGGATCCTTGACTGCAAGCAGGGCGCTCACGTTGGCAGCGCCATCGGCCAGAAAGGCGCGGGCGGTATTGAGGTTGAGGGCGGCTAAACGCTCGGCTGTATTGAGGGATGCGTTGACGACGGTCAACAGTGAATCAACGGCAGCCTTGTTGCCGGCGACAAATTTATCATTGGTTTTCAACATGATGAAACTCCTTTAAGGGCTGGGAAATTGGTTAGCGTCAGCAACTCAAACACCAAGATTGCTGCAGTGCACAAAACCAAGTATAGGACAATAATTCGCTTTGTCAATCCCGTTTTGTTGCGCCGCACAAACAAGTCGGTTATTGCCCGCCCCGGAGCAAGGTCTTCCCTGGTGCCCGCCGTTATTTCCATGATCCGCCTTCATGCATTGACGGCAAGAGAAAGCGGGTGAAGGTGGGACCATCCCGCGCCCTACCTATATTGCCCCCCTCCGCTTTCAAGTCAGCGCTTCAATCAAGACGCAGCAATAAGGAGCGCATGATGCGCGCAGCAAAGAAATGGAAGATTCACAGCCCGGCGGCCAAGGCGGGTCTGAAAGCGTTGCTCGAGGTCAAGACGATCAACGAGCCTGGTCAGGCGTAGGCTTCTCCACCAGCAACAACAGGCCGGACAGAAAACTGTAGCCTTTTACCTCAAGTCACCATGCAAAAAGTATTTGATCTTCAGGATGCATCGATATCCGTGTTTTATCCTGAATGACAAAAACAGGTTTTCGCCGTACCTGTAATAAATCACACCGTGGCGCGACTAATCAACAAGTTATCCGGAGAACAACCATGCGTGACACCTTCCCCCTGCTCCTCAAAACCGATTTCCCCGCCATCCAGCGCCGAAAACTGGAAACTTTGCAGGCCAATCTCGGCTATCGCTGCAACCAGTCCTGCCTGCATTGTCATGTCGCGGCGAGCCCGAAGCGCACGGAGGCAATGAGCTGGCAGACGATGGAAACGCTGCTTGCCTTTGCGGTGAGGCACGATATCCAGGCGCTTGACCTGACCGGCGGCGCGCCGGAAATGAACCCGCACTTCCGCCGCCTGGTCGTGGCGGCGCGAGCGCTCGGCCTGCGGGTGATTGATCGCTGCAACCTGAGCATTTTGAGCGAACCGGGTTACGAAGACCTGGCTGAGTTCCTGGCTGAAAACGCGGTAGAAATCAGCGCCTCGCTGCCCTGCTACCTTGAAGAAAACGTCGATCAGCAGCGCGGCAACGGCGTTTTTCAGGCCAGCCTGAGCGGTTTGCGCCGATTAAATGCACTCGGCTACGGTCAACCGGGAAAAAGCCTCGTTTTAAACCTCGTCTATAACCCGCTCGGCCCCAACCTGCCGCCCGACCAGATCAAGCTGGAACTGGCCTACAAGGAGCAACTGGCAATCCGTTATGGCATTGTTTTCAACCGGTTGTTTGCGCTGGTCAACATGCCGATTCAGCGCTTTGGCAGCCAACTGGTTTCACGCAATGAATTTCACAACTACATGAACCTGCTGAAAGGCGCTTACCAAGCAGAAAACCTGGATGGCCTGATGTGCAGAACGCTGCTTTCGGTCAGTTGGCAGGGGCTGGTTTTCGATTGCGACTTCAACCAGATGCTTGGCCTTCCGTTCGGCGGCGCACCCGCCCATCCGGTTCACCTCTCGGAACTGCTCGACAGCGATCTGAGCGGCCGCCCGATTCGTATCGCCGACCATTGCTATGGCTGCACCGCCGGCCAGGGCAGCAGTTGTGGCGGCGCACTGGC
>CAZLPR010000055.1:8898-9391 GCA_964561415.1 uncultured Dechloromonas sp.
ACGGCCGCGCCGAAACAGGCTGCACTCACCCTTTAACGGGTAGAACAACGGAACTGTCCGGCCCGGGCACTGCCTCATTATCCAGTGAAATCAGGGTGTAAGAAATAGCCGCCGGCAAACGACTAACAGCCAGTACCCGCACAAAACCGAGCCCTGCCACCCAGCCATCCCAAGGAGAACTAAATGAACCGTCGTAACTGGATTTTTCAGATGAGCGGGCTGATGGCCGCCGCCGCCCTGCCCTTCGGCTCAGCCGGCGCCGCCGAGAAATTCCCGCTGAACAAAAGCCGTGCGGAATGGCGCAAACTTTTGCCGCCGGAGGCTTACAACGTACTCTTCGAAGAAGGCACCGAGCCTTCCGGCAGCAGCCCGTTGAATGCCGAAAAACGGGCCGGCACTTATATTTGCGCCGCCTGCAATCAACCTTTATTCGACAGTGCCCACAAATACGAAAGCGGCACCGGCTGGCCCAGTTTCTGGCAGCCCATCGCCG
>CAZLPR010000056.1:0-2815 GCA_964561415.1 uncultured Dechloromonas sp.
CATTGGCCGCTCCAACATCGTCGGCAAGCCGATGGCACTGCTCCTGATCAACGCCGGCGCCACCGTCACCGTCTGCAATTCGCGGACCAAAGACCTGATCGGCCACACGCGCCGAGCCGACATTCTCGTTGCCGCAGTCGGCAAGCCGCGTTTCGTCACCGCCGACATGGTCAAGCCGGGCGCCGTCGTCATCGATGTTGGCATCAACCGCCTACAAGATGGGCCTGAGGCGGGCAAACTGTGCGGTGACGTCGATTTTGCCGGCTGCCTTGAAGTCGCCGGCCAGATCACCCCGGTGCCGGGCGGCGTTGGTCCGATGACCATCACCATGCTTTTAGCAAACACCATCGAAGCAGCGGAACGAAAAGCCGCTACGGCCTGACTAACGCCTCCTCACCTCCCTCTTGAAGGATTTACAACATGAGCACATCGCCCCTCGTCGGTATCGTTATGGGTTCGGACAGCGACTGGCCGATCATGCGCGCTGCCGCCGTCACCCTGAAAAACCTTGGCATTCCCTATGAAGCCAAGGTTCTTTCGGCCCACCGCACGCCGGATCAGGCGCTTGATTACGCCGCCAGCGCCAGCGAACGCGGCATCAAGGTATTGATCGGCGCAGCCGGCGGCGCGGCCCATCTGGCCGGCGTGCTCGCCGCCAAAACACAAATCCCCGTACTCGGCGTACCCATGCCTTCGAAGCATTTGATGGGCCTGGATTCACTGCTTTCGATGGTCCAGATGCCTGGCGGCATTCCCGTCGCCACCTTTGCTGTCGGCGAAGCTGGGGCAACCAACGCGGCCCTGTTTGCCGTCTCCATCCTCGCCCTGAGCGATGCGGCAACCGCCGAAAAACTGGCCGGCTTCCGCCAGAATCAGACCGAGAAAGTTCTGGCCAAAACCCTGCCAGACATGCCCTGAGCCACAGTCACGCCAGCATCCAGCCATGACTCCGGATTACGCCCGCGCTGTTGAATTACTGCGCGCCGGCGAACTCGTCGCCATCCCCACCGAAACCGTTTACGGCCTCGGCGCGGATGCGGCCAATCCGCTGGCAGTCGCCAAAATATTCACCGCCAAGGGCCGGCCGGCCGACCATCCCTTAATCGTCCATCTCGCTGGCCACGACGCGGTTGACCATTGGGCGGAACAGGTTCCCGATATCGCCTGGGAACTGATGGAAGCTTTTTGGCCCGGCCCGCTGACCCTGATCCTGAAAAAACAAGCCTGGGTACCCGATGCTGTAACCGGCGGCCAAAATACCGTCGGCCTGCGCGTCCCCGGTCACCCGGTCGCGCTTGAACTATTCCGTCGCTTCGCTGCATCGACCGGCGAACATTCCGGCATCGCGGCCCCTTCGGCCAACCGTTTCGGCCGCATCAGCCCAACCACCGCCGCGCACGTCCAGGAAGAACTAGGCCAGCACGTGCCCTTGATTCTTAATGGCGGCCCCTGCGCCATCGGCATTGAATCAACCATCGTCGATTGCTCGCGCGGCGAACCGGTCGTGTTGCGTCCCGGCCACATTGCCCCGACGCATCTGGAGGCCGTTTTGGGACGCCTGCCCGATATTGCCACTGCAGTTGGTGCGCCACGCGTCTCCGGCTCCCTCGCTGCGCACTACGCCCCGCTCACACCGATGCGTATTATTGCCGGGCCGCGCCTGCTCGATTTTATCAACGCGCAACGCCA
This sequence comes from uncultured Dechloromonas sp., assembly GCA_964561415.1. Taxonomy (GTDB): domain Bacteria; phylum Pseudomonadota; class Gammaproteobacteria; order Burkholderiales; family Rhodocyclaceae; genus Azonexus. Next base: position 1,690 of record CAZLPR010000056.1, read on the forward strand.
TAAAGGCGATCGTTGCGGCGTTATCAGCCACAGCCAGCCGCGACAACTCGGCATGCCCCACGCTTGGCGGATGCTGCCCGCCGACCCGGTTGGCTATGCGCATGAACTCTACGCCGCACTGCGCGACATGGATCACGCCGGCGTTGATTTGATCGCTGTCGAAACCTTGCCGGAAACAGCACAATGGAACGCCATCAGCGACCGCCTGCGCCGCGCCGCAGCGGGCGCCGGCCAAGTCTAGTTACTCTTTTTTGATTCACCAACTGTCGTGATATAGAATTAGACAGCTTCGGGGGTATAGCTCAGTTGGGAGAGCGTCTGGTTCGCAATCAGAAGGCCGGCGGTTCGATCCCGCCTACCTCCACCATTTCGAAGTTCAAGGAAGTGCATAGAAAGCCAGAATCCCAAGCATTGGCAAGGGTTCTGGCTTTTTTTATGTCCGTGGAGGTGCGCCAAAGTGCGCTTGTAGCCGGGGCATATTGGGGGCAACATTGGGGGCAACTTGAAAACCAAATTTGGAGTTGCCCCCAATGCCCCTCACAGACGTTGCTATTAGGTCGGCCAAGAGCACAGGTAAGAGGCAACGATTAACTGACGGCGCGGGGCTGTACCTGGAGGTTTCGCCAACAGGCGGTAAGTGGTGGCGTTTCAAGTACCGCTTTGATGGAATCGAAAAGCGCCTATCCCTTGGGGTCTATCCAGACGTTGGGCTGAAAGATGCCAGGGAGAAGCGAGACGAGGCGCGCCGGTTGCTGGCGAGTGGGGTAGATCCCGCTGTTAATCGGAAGGTACAGAAGGCCGCAAAGGAGGAGAGAGCGGCAAACTCCTTTGAGACCATCGCCCGAGAGTGGTTCTCGAAGCACTCATCAAGCTGGGTTGAAAGCCACGCAACAAAGATTCTCAGTCGTCTGGAGAGAGATGTTTTTCCGTGGATTGGTGGGCGGCCCGTTGCTGAAGTAACCGCCATGGAGGTTCTTGGCGTGTTGCGCCGTATTGAGGGCAGAGGGACGCTTGATACCGCCCACCGGGCTGGTGGCAATTGCAGCCAGGTGTTCCGTTACGCCATTTCGACAGGGCGGGCTGAGCGAAATCCCGTTCCCGATCTTCGAGGGGCGTTGCCCCCAGC
>CAZLPR010000056.1:2833-7654 GCA_964561415.1 uncultured Dechloromonas sp.
GTGGGGGCAACTTTGCTGCAATTACGGAGCCGGCCAAGGTTGGGGCGTTACTCAGGGCGATTGATGCATTTGAGGGAACGTTCGTGGTGCAGTCGGCGCTACGCCTGTCACCTCTTATTTTTGTCCGCCCTGGTGAGCTGCGCTGTGCCTTATGGGAGGAATTCAACCTTGACCGTGCTGAGTGGCGGTATCGAGTTTCAAAAACCAAAACAGATCACTCAGTCCCGCTATCCGTCCAAGCGGTGGCGATCCTTCGTGAACTTCACCCTCTGACTGGGCATGGCCGCCATGTTTTTCCGGGTCGAGATCCACAGCGACCAATGAGCGGCGCTGCGGTCAACGCCGCCCTTCGCCGCATGGGCTTCGACACGAAGACTGAAATAACGGGGCATGGGTTTCGTGCGATGGCACGGACCATTCTTGCTGAAGAGCTGGATCAGTCGTCCGAGGTGATCGAGCATCAGCTAGCCCACAAGGTGCCCGACACATTGGGAACTTCCTACAACCGGACGAAGTTTCTCAAGCAGCGCCGGGCGATGATGCAACTGTGGGCGGACTACCTGGACAAGCTGAAGGCGGGTGGCGAAGTGATTCAACTGGCTGCCGCGTAGTCGAATAGTCCATACCGCTTGTGCTCGTCAATCAGGGGGATACCTGCGGTGGAAATCTATCGAGGGCAGGATAGGTGCACGGGGTGCCATCTGGTACATCGCTGTTTTGGCTACAGCCTTCAGATCGAACAGAAACGGCCTTAGATCGATTTGCCGCTCAGGCGATACGGCACCCATGGTTGATGGGTGATTGCTCGCTGCGCGCGCATGGGCGCATTGGGCGGCGCTTTGTTCGTCTCGACCCCCGGCGCGCAATTGAGACCCCGCCTCACCTGCCCGCTTTATGGGTCGAAAAACTTGCACATGCATGAATCCCGTCGAACCAAGGCTGGTCGGGCGGGAAGGCCGAAGGGGTTGCACAATTTTTCTATGCAATTCCATGCGCATCCTTGCGCTTTGCACGCGTAATCGAAGCGGCCGTTAACTGCGGTATTGGCACGAAGGGCGATTTACTGAAAATCGGAGGTCATTGACGCCCACAGGAGTGCAAGGAGGTGCAAAAACGGTTGATTCATTCGGTATTTCGGCGGAAAGTTGCCTTTTGGGGATGTGAGGCTGTGCGAAATGGGCGGATTAGGCAATCAATCGCTTGACTCAATTTTTCTGGCGCGCTTGAAAAAGACGGCGGCCGGATTTCCGAAAGAGAGAAATGGTCCTCCGCCCAGCGATCTTGATCGATTGCTTGCTCAATCGTATCTAACCAACCGTGCAGTCAGAGCAAGAGGCGGATCGTCTTTGTTTTCCCTGGTCAACGGGCTACATGTTGATGCGATGTTGGATGATTCTTTGTCAGACACGCTTGGCGGGATGACGGCGCAAGCGGAAGCGGCCTATTTCGCCACAGTGACGGCCGATATCGTTTGCGGCCGGCTGATTGTGCGAGAACCGATTAACTTGCTTCGATGCAACAAAATCCCTGAAATTCAGGCGCTAGCCAGTGCCAAACAGGGTTTGCAATCGATGGCGGTTCATGTTCGTTTTGCTGTCAAGGATTCAGAGGCCAGGACTTGGCTTGATTGGCATGGTCTGAAAATTCCAGATTGGCTAAATCGCGTGGGAGCTGGGGCTAGTACGGCCGGCCCTTCAGAGACCCCCAGATGGTCAGATCAACTAACCCCGGGCCAGCGGACCAGAAAAGCACAGTTCGATGTTATTCAGGACTTGATCGAATCAGATGGCTTGCCGGCAATGGCCATTCCCTACGGGGGGGTGTCCGATCTCGAGAAAGCGTGCCTGGCCAAGCACCCTGAACATTTCGACAGGCCAACTTCCTTCGGTAACTGTTGGAAAGACCTCAAGGAAAAGAAGCTGGTTCGCGTCGATAACTACGCCGCTTATTGCGGCATCGACGAGAGCCAGGACACGCCACAAGGGTAGCCCGCTGGGGCTGGCCAAAAAAATTTGACATAAGCCGGCTGTACCGAGGGCGGCAGGGGGGAGAGATTCCCCCCTTTTTTCGTACATTTTCCCCACTTCCGTACCCACTCCCCACCGGGTGTTCAATTGCGCTTACTGGTTGTAAGCCAGAAATCTACAACCAGAACTTATGGCGCAGCGCCGGCCGCCGTTTGAAGATGGCCGTACGCAACCGCACGGCTCTATGCGTAGCCGCTTGAACTCAATTGACCGGAGAAATAATGACTTCTGCCCCTAATCAAAAATCCGCTACCGGCATCAAGCCGGACGAGCGGTTCTTGTGCATCGGCGAGGTGCTTGAGAAGACCAGTTTTCGCAGCAAGTCGAGCATTTACGACTTGGAGCGCGCCGGCGAGTTTCCCTCTCGAATTGCCTTGTTCGGCCGCCGTGTCGCCTGGCTGGAGTCCGAGGTTTTGGGATGGATGGCTAGCCGTGTGGCTCTTCGTGATAACGCAACTCAAAAGGACAGAAAATGACTACCCCCAACCAAACCGAAGCGCCGTCCACGGTCTTCGACATCGAGGCGCTGCTGAAACAGCACCTCGACCCCCTCAATATCAAGATTGCCGAGTGCCTGGTCGAGTACCGCGCCGCCAAGGAAGAAGTGGGCAATGGCCTGAAAAGCAAGCAGCGATACGGGAAAGCAGCCGCTGCCTCACAAGCCGCTGCTGAAGCCATTAATTTGAAGCTTTGTGCCGGGTTGATCCAGCCCGAATTTAGTAGCAAAGAGGCTTACAAGCTGCGCGCTGAGCGAGCTGGAAACCTGTATGACAATGAAATCAATAACTCTATAGAGAGAGCGTCAGACGTATCGATTGCCGCTGCCAATCTGCGAGCCAGTCGACTGGCTCGTGACATCATGGATTTGAGACGCCAAGCGAGGTCTGCAGCAGTTGGGCTGCTTTCTGAGCTGATTGCCAGCAAGCTCAAGGACGAATTTAGGCCGATTGCGATTTTCGTCAATCTTGTTGCCGAGATAGCAGAGCGGGGTGATTCCGAGCATTACAACGTACGGGGAGACGTATTCAAACCGATGGATTTTGCTCTCGGTGAGTTGGGAAAAATCCTTGGCGTTGCATTCAGTGCATGCGACCGGGATATGAGAAGCAACATTTTTCTTGCCGAGCTTCCTGATGGTCTTGGACAGTCCTTGCTTTCGCCGCTTGCCGCAAAAAAGATGGCCGACGAGATCGCGGCCTTGGAGGCTGCGCTGTGAAAGCTCATTGCCCGAAGTGCGGTTCAGCCGCCAAGTTTGTCTCGCAAAAAGCACGCACCATCGATTTTTCCGAGGTGGTTTTTCAGTGCCAGAGCCCGAAGTGTGGCGGTGAAGTGCTTGCCGAGGTGCGGTTTGCCATGCGGAAAACACCCGCTGATCAGTGCTTTTCCCATGGCGGCAAGTCTGTCGCTGCCAGCATCTCGACCGATTGTTAGCTGCTCGGCCCACTACCCAAGAAAGAAACCCCATGCCAAATTCCTTAGCCGCTGCCATTCACCCAATACTTGCAGCCCTTGCCGCTACGGTTGTCATTCGCGCCGAAGCAAAACTCAAAATTGTTGAGGTTGATACGGGCATAGCGGCTGCCCAGCAGGAAATCGAAAAGTATCAACCGCTGATGATGGCTGTGGAACAAGGCGCCAGTCACAGCCGCCATTTCTACGCGAACACGCTTCAGCAGGGACTCGTTGACCGTCTGGCTTTTCATGTCTTGGTCAAGCAGCTTCTCGAAGCACATGTGCAGAGCATTGATGCGCATTACATCGAGACCGAAAACGACCTGAAGGCGATGATTCTCAGCCTCTCCGGTGGCGAGGAATCTCTCTTTGCCGTGCATGTGCCGGAACGGCCGGCCGATCTCTTGCAGGTTTGAGTGATCAGCCAATAAGGCGTCGACTGGATGGTGTTTTTCGACGCCCCGGTCAACGCCAATTCACCCAACAAAACTACTCGATCGAGGAAACACCATGACAAAAATAATCGCCGTCGATCTCGATGGCACCCTCTCAAAAACCACGACGGACGGCAGCATCGGCGACCCGATCAAGGCGATGGTTGACCGCGTCAACGCCTGGCACGCTGCCGGGCGAGAGGTGGTTGTTTTCACCGCTCGCAACAATGGTGAGTGGCGCAAGATCGATGCCTGGCTAAAGCTGAATGGGCTGCCGGCGCTGAATGTCACCAACATCAAGATTGCTGAGTTTTCCGAAATCTGGGACAACCGGGCGATTCGTGTGGACACGGATAGCGGGGAGGCTTGCAGCAAGTGTGTGAGCGCCGCAAAGAAATCCCTCAATCACTCGGCCAATTTCACAGTAACCGATTGCTGAGCTGGCGAAAGCTGCGGATGGAGTAGCGATGCCTAGCGATATCAGAGAGCAATTGGCCAAAATTTACCGCCCCGGCACCGGTATCGATGCCGGGGCACCGCAGAACAACCCGGCGTTCGTTGCTCTGGTGGCTTACGTCAAGTCAGGAGAGCCAGGTATGAGAACAAAATGCCCGCACTGCGATTCACCCGCCTTTATTCGCAGCTCAAAGCAGCTCGGGAAGCTGGTGAAGGAGGCGAGCTGCCAGTGCACCAACCTTGTTTGTGGGCACACGTTTATCGTCAGTGTTGAGGTGGTGCGAACGATTTCACCGGCGGCTTTTCCGGACCCGTTGGTTGCGGCGCAGTTGAAACAGTCGGATCGCTGGCACGGGGTTGATGGGGCCGGCGGGGTATCCAGTGCAGCGCATTTCGCGGAGGGCGAAGCTGTGACATAGCCCGTTTATCCGGTTTGCCTTTGACAAAAAAAA
>CAZLPR010000056.1:7664-8106 GCA_964561415.1 uncultured Dechloromonas sp.
GCCCTAAGGCGGTCAGAGATACCAAAATACGACAATTCGAGTTCAATTCTATGAAAACGATTCATGGATCGCAACAGATTTCTGTTGACAACGCAGTGCGCCTGAAAAACAATGGCCGCGCTGCACACACAAATGCAGACGGGATTGGCGTCCCGAAGTCAAGGCGGATGAGCCGCCAGTATTGCGGCTATTTTTTCGTCCGTCGACATGGTGCCCCCTTCAATGGGCGGGCCGTGCGGGGCAGCGTAAGCTGCGCCGGATCCTTGACCCGGTACGCCAACCTGCACGGTTCCGCCCACCCCGATTGGCGTCGGGGTAAGCGGAAATTTAATACCGCTGTCAAGGAGGCTTCCATGCCCAAATTAATTAGCCGCGCCATGCGCACGCTGTTCCCGCTGCACGCCATTCCCGTTTCCACCGTAACCACGCAAGCCGAGGCGCG
>CAZLPR010000056.1:8116-9233 GCA_964561415.1 uncultured Dechloromonas sp.
CTGCTCTGCTGGCCAGTACCGGCAAGCGCGCCTTGTTCTATCCGGCATCGGCCGGTTTCACGGTGGCGGAGGTGGCAGCATGAGCGCCGGCGAATTCAAGATAGAGCTGATCGAGCCTGAAGCGCACCAGGTGCGTGATGGGGAAATCACCCTGCGGGTGACATTGCCAGCCGAGAAGAAACAGAAGCTTTTCGACTTCATGAATAGCGATACCTGGGAAGCGGCTCAGGTGGCACGGGCGGCCGATCTGGATGGCTGCAAGCAAAGTCTGCAGCATGCGCTGAACTGGGCTTTGCGCCATGACACCAGCGGGGCGCGCGTCTTCGCTACCCTGCTCGCCAGCATGTACAACGGCAAGCGCGTGAAATTCGATGTCAGCGACTTGAAGTTGCTTGACCAGGGCAACTTCGAGCACGCCCTCAACTGCATGCGCCTCTGCCAGGAAACCCACCGCGAGCCGCACCAGTTCTTCAAGAACGGTGGCCAGTTGTTCGAAGAGATGATTGGGCAGTGGGGCTTTGAGAAGAAGACGCGGAGGGCTAATCATGAGTAAGACCATCGCGCCCACTGGGGCCAAAAATAAGAAATCCAAGCCGTCGAAAGCCTTGGCTCAAGAGGCGTACGAGCTCGCCATTAAAAACGGATGGACCAGTCTCAATTCGCACGAAAAGCAATTGATTGATCTTCTTCGCTACACCTCATACCACGGTCGCAACATCGTGATGGATGTTGCCATGGCCATGCGGCGTAGCCATCCGTGGGTGGACGGGTCTCCCGAAAACACAAGGACGACTTATCCGGACTCGAAGTTCTTTTTAAGCGCCAAGGGGAATTAGATGTGCCCGGGGATTGATAGAGAGATCGAGACCGGTCTTGATGTGGAAAGCATGGCTTTGGCGAATTTGAGGGTGCATCGGGCCATTGATGCTCAGCGTGCTCTGGCTGATTTGCTGCGCCTGACGAATGACCCTTGCAGCCTGGCAACGATTGCCGAGATGGTGGACGGCATGACGGACCGGATCGAGGCGGCGTTTCGATCTTTCGAGGATTGTTGCTTGCCCCTGCAGCCCCCCTCAAGTTGAGGGGCTGCAATGACCAGGCATAAGGACGGTGCGCC
>CAZLPR010000057.1:0-2523 GCA_964561415.1 uncultured Dechloromonas sp.
CACCGCCGGCGATGGCTTTGTCGGCCTCAAGGCCATCCTGCCGCCGCCGCCACGCCGCGCCCTGGTACTGATCGACCCGTCTTACGAAACGCGGGATGACTACGTTAACGTCGTCAAGGGACTGCAAGAGGCGTTGAAGCGTTTTGCCACCGGCACTTATGTACTGTGGTATCCGATGCTGTCGAAAACCGAATCGCGCAAACTACCGGACAAACTGAAGCGTCTGGGTGCGCCGAACTGGCTCAATGTCACACTCGAAGTCAGCGCCCCATCCAAAGATGGCTACGGCATGAACGGCAGCGGGCTGTTCATCATCAATCCGCCGTGGTCGCTGGAAAAAACGCTACGCGAAACCCTGCCGAAACTGACCGAGCTGCTCGCTCAGGGCGAAGGCGCCAAGTTCAGGCTGGAAAGCGAATCGACCTAAGCGAATCAACCTAGTTCCGAATATTTCGCCCGCGAGCCGAAAGCTTTTTCCACCGGATATTTTTCGGCATTCTTGACCAGCTTGGCGCGAGCCGCTGCAGCCAGGTCGATGCCAGCCGTATCGGCAATCAGCAGCAGATAAAGCAGGATGTCGGCGCATTCATCGCGCAGGGCTTCGGCTGCTTTCGCTTCGCTCGGCAAGGCCTCAATCTCGGCATCGCTCTTCCATTGCGTCAATTCCAGCAACTCCGCCGCCTCCAGATTGAGCGACGTAATCAGATTGCGCAGCGAATGAAACTGCTGCCAATCACGGGCATCGCGGAATTTTAGCAATGCTGCGGTCAACGTCTCAAAATCACTCAATTTCACGCTCCGGCTCATCGAAGCAAAGCATGATGCCATGCCTCAAGTACAGACCGCAATGCGCCACAGGCCGGATAAAATAAATCTTCCCGTACCCGACAAGACCATGATTGATGAATAAACTTTCACTGAACCGCCAAATTCTAATCGGCTGCCTGATCGGCATCGCTGGCGGCTGGTGGCTTGGCAGCGCGGGCACGACGCCATCGACCCAGAACATGCTGTACGGCGCCAAACTGGTCGGCACGCTATTTCTCGACCTGTTGCGCATGATACTGATCCCGCTCATCTTCTCGTCCATCGTCGTCGGCGTCGCCAATCTGCGCGCCAATCAAAAGATGCATCGGGTGTGGATCACCACACTGGCCTTTTTTGCGCTGTCAATGGCCATTGCAATAGTCATCGGACTGGGTGCCGCGACCATTTTCAAACCCGGCGATGGTCTGCATCTCGCCATGTTTGCCGAAACGACGCAAAACTTCCAGGCGCGCCAGATGCCCCTCCCCGACTACATTGCGCAGTTTCTCCACGGCATGTTCCAGAACCCCTTCAAGGCTCTCGCCCAGGGTGACATGCTGGCCGTTGTCATTGCCGCCCTCTTTCTCGGCATTGCGCTGGTGGTCGGCGGCGAACGCTATCGCAACCTGCGCACGCTGATTCAGGAACTACAGGAACTCTGCCTGCTCCTCGTCGGCTGGATCATGCGCCTCGCCCCGCTCGGCATCGCCGCCCTGCTAATACAACTGGTCGCCAGCCAGAACAGCGCAATCCTTTACAGTCTGGCCCACTTCATCGCCGTCGTCATTGGCAGCACGCTGTTTCATGGCGTCATTATTCTGCCTCTGCTGCTCTATGTCGTGACGCGAATATCACCGCTACATTTCTGGCGCGGCTCCCGGGAAGCCCTCGTTACCGCTTTTGCCACCAGTTCCAGCGCCGCGACTCTACCCATCACGCTACGTTGCGCCGAACAGCATCTGCATGTCAAAAAGGACATCGCCAATTTTGTCATCCCGCTCGGCGCGACGATGAATATGGATGGCACGGCGCTTTACGAAGCCGCTGCCGCCCTCTTCATTGCCCGCCTGGCCGGCATTGAACTGGATCTGGTGCAGCAACTCATCATTTTTTTCATCGCCATGCTCGCCGCCATCGGCGCCCCCGGCATCCCCAGTGTCGGCATGCTCAGCATGGTGCTCGTCTTGCAATCAGTCGGCTTACCGACTGAAGCTATCGCCATCCTGCTCCCGATTGACCGCATTCTCGACACCGTGCGGACGGCGGTTAATGTCGAAGGCGACCTGGTCGGCAGCCTGATTGTGCAAAAACTGTCCGCATCGAATGAAGCCGCGCCCGAGAAGATCGAACACCCTACCGCTCGCGGTTAACCAGAAAATCAAGCTGCGTAGTTTTGAATGCGCGCCCGGCGTCGCCAGCATGCCGGCGTATTCAAGGCAGATACATCCATCGCCGCCGTCCCGAAAATTTCCCGGGCCAAAGCAAGGCGATCACGCTCGCTCTGTGAAATACCGGCAATTACTTCAAACCACTTCTGGATACATTTCATCTCGAATACCTCCAACAGAACCCGGTTGAGCACGCGCCACCGACTGCAATGTTCGGTGGTTCAAATGCAGATTACCCGATAACTGTATGTATGTACAGTGCGTGTGTTTTATCGATCCATTGCGGCCGTCGAAAAAATATCCATAAACAAAAAAGCTGATGCCCGTT
>CAZLPR010000057.1:2543-9192 GCA_964561415.1 uncultured Dechloromonas sp.
GCTTTTTCAGGTTTCCCGCTCAAGCAGGACAATCAGTAACTTAGTGGCAGGTCTCTTCGTCATCGTCCGGGTTATGGACATGACCATGTTCAAGCTCTTCTGCACTCGCCGGGCGCACCGCCGTCACCGTGCAGGTGAATACCAGGGCCATGCCGGCCAGCGGATGATTGCCGTCCAGCACCACTTTGTCGTCGGCAATGTCGGTGACGCGGTAGATCACGAAATCTTCATCGTCGCCCTCTTCAGGCCCGCCTTCAAACTGCATCCCCACCTGCAGTTCTTTGGGGAAATCCTTGCGTGGCTCGATCTGAACCATTTCAGCATCGTAATCGCCAAAGGCTTCATCCGGCTGCAATTTGACATTCACCGACTCACCGATCGACTTGCCTTGAACAGCCTCTTCGATTTTCGGAAAAATATCGTCGTAACCGCCATGCAAATAGATCAGCGGCTCACGGCCTTCATCGACCACCTCGCCATCTGGATCGGTAACGTGGTAATCGAGGGTAACTACGGTATTTCTGGCAACCAGCATATTCATGAATTCAATTCCTTGACGAGGCGCAGCACATCCAGTGCGTGGCCCTTGTAATTAACGTTGTAGAGCGCATGGCGAATGATACCGCTACGATCAATGATAAAACTGGATCGGACGATACCGAATTTTTTGTGACCGTCGACCTCTTTGGGCTGCCACACACCGTAATCCTTGCAGACCTTGCCCTCGACGTCCGATAACAGGGTTAGACCGATGCCTTCCTTATCACGAAATTCGGCATGTTTCATGCAGTCATCACGGCTGATGCCGAAGAGCAGACAATCGTATTTGTTAAACGTCCCTTCGTGGTCGGAAAAATCGGTTGCCTCCTTCGTGCAACAGGGTGTCCCGTCTCTGGCATAAAAGAACAGGACGATCCGCTTCTTGCCCAGACAGTTGGTCAGGTCGATAGTCTCCATATCGGCATCCGGTAACGAAAACATCGGGGCATTCTCGCCAACTTTGAGCCGCATGTTGTTCTCCTTGAGCGCTCTGCGTGGGGGACATCTGAGAATGATTCTAGCGGAGGCTCAAGGGGATGACTACTGCGGTCGACGCCTTTATTTCGCTTATTTTCCGGGAATTTTTTCCGGGATTTGTACGAAGCTCTCGTCCTGCCTGACCATACCCAACTCAAAACGGGCACGCTCCTCGATCGCTTCGTAGCCCTGTTTCAAGTCGCGAACCTCGGCATCGAGGCCGGCGTTCCTAATTTCCAGCTTTTTGATGACTTCCTTCTGCTGCTGCAATTGACGGTCGTACTCCCAAACCTTCAGCCAGCCGCCCTTACCCACCCAGAGGGGGTATTGAAGCAGGCTGATGGCTGCGAGAAGGCCGACCGTCAGCCAACGCATAAAACGTTAGCGCAGGTTGTAGAAAGTTTCGCGACCGGGATAGGAAGCGGTATCGCCGAGGTCTTCTTCAATGCGCAGCAACTGGTTGTACTTGGCGATGCGGTCGGAGCGGGAGAGCGAACCCGTTTTGATCTGACCGGCATTCAACCCGACGGCGATATCGGCAATGGTACTGTCTTCGGTTTCACCGGAACGATGCGAAATCACGGCGGTGTAACCGGCACGTTTGGCCATTTCGACAGCGGCAAAGGTTTCCGACAGCGTACCGATCTGGTTGATCTTGATCAGGATCGAATTGGCGATGCCCTGCTTGATGCCTTCCTTGAATATCTTGGTGTTGGTCACAAAGACATCGTCGCCAACGATCTGTACCGACTTGCCGAGGCGGTCGGTGAGCAGTTTCCAGCCATCCCAATCGCCTTCGGCCATGCCGTCTTCGATCGAAACAATCGGGAACTGATCGGCCAGATTGGCCAGGTAATCGGTGAACTGGGCCGAGGTCAGTTGCAGGCCTTCGCCTGCCAGGTGGTACTTGCCATCTTTGTAGAACTCGGAGGCAGCGCAGTCAAGCGCCAGCAGCACGTCCTGGCCCGGCACGTAACCGGCGGCTTCGATGGCTTGCATGATGATCTGCAGCGCTTCAGCGTGACTGCCCAGATTCGGGGCAAAACCACCTTCATCGCCAACCGCGGTCGAGTGCCCCTTCTTGTCGAGCAATTTGCGCAGTGCGTGGAAAATCTCGGCACCGCAGCGCAGGGCTTCACGGAAGGTGTTGGCACCGACCGGCATCACCATGAATTCCTGAATATCCAGGCTGTTATTGGCGTGCTCGCCGCCATTGATGATGTTCATCATCGGCACCGGCATCTGCATCGGGCTCATGCCGCCGAAGTAGCGATAAAGCGGCAGGCCGGATTCTTCAGCCGCGGCTTTGGCAACGGCCATCGAAACCGCCAGGATGGCATTGGCGCCAAGGCGGGATTTGTTTTCGGTGCCATCGAGCTCGATCATGGTCTGGTCGATGAAAGCCTGCTCCTGCGCGTCGAGGCCAATGATGGCCTCGGAAATTTCGGTGTTGATGTTCTCAACAGCCTGCATCACGCCTTTGCCGAGATAACGGCCGGCATCGCCATCACGCAGCTCAATGGCTTCACGGGAACCCGTCGAAGCGCCTGACGGAACTGCCGCGCGGCCCATGATGCCGCTCTCCAGCAGCACATCAGCTTCAACGGTGGGATTGCCCCGGGAATCGAGAATTTCGCGGGCAACAACATCAACGATGGAACTCATATTTCTTCCTTATTATCAAAAGGTTGAAGAACATATTTTCATACTTGACGATCAATGCCAGTGACAACCAGCATATTCGTTTCAGCAGCGCCTTGACGGGCCTGCCGGGCAAACAAGATACTCAGGCGACTGATAAAAACACTTGGCCTGATCGAACGACTCAAACTCGACAATGACCAGTCGCGGCAGCGTGGAAATGGCCTTCCAGCATTTCGACCGCGCCGGCATTGACCAGATAGCGCCCGCCGTAGTGGGCAACCGCGACCTGTGCCAAACCCGCGTACATTTCATAAGCAGCCTGATTACTGACTTTGACCTCGGCAATCAGGTAGCCCTTTGGATTCATTGCAATTCTTCGAAACCCGCCGACTTGACGGCCCGATCAAGTGCCACCAGCGTTGTCAGCAGCGACTCCATGCGATCAAGAGGCCAACTGTTCGGACCATCCGACCAGGCTTTTTCCGGGCAGGGGTGCGTTTCCATGAACAAGCCGGCAATGCCGACAGCAACCGCTGCGCGCGCCAAAACCGGGACAAATTCGCGTTGACCGCCGGAAGTACTACCCTGACCGCCGGGCAGCTGGACGCTGTGCGTCGCATCAAAAACCACCGGGCAACCGGTTTCCCGCATGATGGCCAAACTGCGCATATCGGAAACCAGATTGTTGTAACCGAAGGTAGCGCCGCGTTCGCAGACCATGATGTTGTCGGCACCGTTATTCACTTCGCGTGCCTTGTCGACAACGTTCTTCATATCGCCCGGCGCCAGAAACTGGCCTTTCTTGATATTGACCGGTTTGCCACAGGCGGCGACGGCATGGATAAAATCCGTTTGGCGACAGAGGAAAGCAGGCGTTTGCAGCACGTCGACCGTCGCCGCCACCACCGCAACATCCTCAATACTATGCACGTCAGTCAAGACCGGCACACCGACCTGGCGCTTGACCTCGGTGAAAATCCGCATTCCCTCGTCCAGACCGAGACCACGCACCGATTTGCCGGAACTGCGATTCGCCTTGTCGTAGGAAGCCTTGAAAATATACGGAATACCGAGTCGACCGCAGACTTCCTTCATCCGTCCGGCGACATCGATGCAAAGCTGCTCCGACTCGGCCGTACAGGGGCCGGCAATCAGGAAAAAAGGCTGGTCAAGACCAGCCTCGAAACCACAGAGTTTCATTTGCCTTTAGCCTGTTGATTGGCCAGCGCCGCTTTCATGTAGGAAATGAAGAGTGGGTGGCCCTGGCGCGGATTGGAAGTCAATTCGGGATGGAACTGGCAACCGACAAACCACGGATGAACTGCGGTCGGCAACTCAACCATTTCGCAAAGATCGGTGCCCGGCGCGCGGCCGGAAACGATCAGACCATTTTCTTCAAGCTGGGCCAGCAGCGTGTTATTGACTTCATAGCGATGGCGGTGACGTTCGGTGACTTCGGGTGCGCCATAAATTTCACGGGCCAGCGAACCTTCGCCCAGCTTGCAAACCTGTCCGCCCAAACGCATCGTGCCGCCGAGATCGGAATCCTCACCGCGTTTTTCGACCTTGCCGGAAGCATCCAGCCATTCGGTAATCAGGCCGATGACCGGGAAAGGCGTGTCCTGGACGAACTCGGTGGAATGCGCGCCCACCATACCGGCGACATCACGAGCGAATTCAACCACCGCCAGTTGCATGCCAAGACAGATACCGAGGTAAGGCACCTTGTTTTCACGGGCATAACGAATGGCGGCAATTTTGCCTTCCGTACCGCGTCGACCGAAGCCGCCGGGCACCAAAATGGCATCAACGCCCTTCAAAGCGCCGCAACCGTCTTTCTCGATATTTTCCGAATCGAGATATTCGATTGTCACTTCGCAGCGAGTGTGCATGCCAGCATGCTTGATGGCTTCGATCAGGGACTTGTAGGACTCGGTCAGGTCAACATATTTGCCGACAAAAGCCACTCTGACCTGATGCAGCGGGTGCTCCAGCGCGTCGATCAGCTTCTTCCAGATCGACAGGTCAGCCGCCTTGGCGAGAATGCCCAGCTTGTGGCAAACGATTTCGTCGAGCATCTGCTCGTGCAGCATGCCGGGAATCTTGTAGATGGAATCGGCATCGAGACACTCGATGACCGCTTCCGGCATGACATTACAGAACAATGCAATCTTGCGGCGCTCTTCCACCGGGATGGAGCGATCGGCGCGACAGAGCAGGATATCCGGCTGAATGCCGATTTGGCGCAATTCCTTGACGGAATGCTGGGTCGGCTTGGTTTTCAGTTCGCCAGCGGTCGGAATGTAGGGCAACAAGGTCAAATGCATGTAGCAAACGTTGTTGCGACCTTCCTGGAGGCCCATCTGACGAATCGCTTCGAGGAAAGGCAGAGACTCGATGTCGCCGACCGTGCCGCCGACTTCGACAATCGCCACGTCGGCGCCTTCGGCACCGGCTTTGATCTTGTCTTTGATTTCGTCGGTGATGTGCGGAATAACCTGCACGGTCTTGCCAAGATATTCGCCACGGCGCTCTTTTTTGAGCACGGTATCGTACACCTGACCTGTCGTGAAATTATTGCGCCGGGCCATCTTGGCGCTGGTGAAGCGCTCGTAATGCCCGAGATCGAGATCGGTCTCGGCGCCGTCCTCGGTGACAAAAACCTCGCCATGCTGGAAAGGACTCATCGTGCCGGGATCGACGTTGATGTAAGGGTCGAGCTTGAGGTGGGTGACTTTAATGCCGCGGGATTCCAGAATGGCCCCGAGCGATGCGGCGGCGATGCCTTTGCCCAATGAGGACACGACACCACCTGTAACGAAAACGAATTTGGTCATGGAAAGACAGGCTGCGGGAAAGCCGAATCATAGCCGATAGGGGCAAAAAACCCAAGTTTTCCAAGCAAGCAGGGGATTCCAAACGGGTTCTTGTCGGATTGAAAATTGACCGGCCGAACACCCCATAAAACCGATCGATGATACGGAGGCACTGCCCGACACGCGGGATTTTCCGGCTATTCTGTCCCAGTCACTGGTGTCACCATGCGACCGCTTTCAGCACTTCCAATCCTCCGCCACACCACGGCTGGCAGTAGAATTCACCCGAATTCAACCATTACAGGCTTTCACCATGTCCCAATTTTCCTTTGATGTTTCCCTTGCCGAGTTCGAAGCCAAGGTCATCCTGCCTTCGCAGGACGTGCCGGTCGTTGTCGACTTCTGGGCGCCGTGGTGCGAACCGTGCAAGGCGCTGAAGCCGATACTGGAAAAACTGGCCGAGGAATACGCCGGCCGTTTCCTGCTTGCCATGGTCAATGCCGACGAAAATCCGGAAATCTCCCAGCACTTCGGCGTGCGCAGCATTCCGTCGGTCAAGGTGCTTTTCCAGGGCCAATTGGTTGATGAATTCACCGGCGCCCTGCCGGAAAGCGAAATCCGCGCCTTTCTCGACCGCTTTGCTCTCCCTGCCGTCGGCGGCAACCTGCGCGAAGAAGCCGCAGCGCTTGTCGCCGCCGGCCAGCTTGAAGAAGCGCTGGCCAAGCTGGTCGAAGCCAGCCGCGCCAAGCCGGAAGATCAAACTGTCCAGCTCGATGCCGTCGATGTCCTGATGCAACTCGGCCGCAACGACGAAGCACAACAATTGCTCAGCGGTGAATACCTCCAGGAAGCAGACCGCGCCAACGCTCTGCGCGCCCGCCTGGCATTGGCCGCTGGCGCTGCCGACACCGATGAAATCGAAGCCCGGCTGGCCGCCAACCCGGCCGACCACGCCGCCCGCATTGCGCTGTCCCACGCCTACGCCGCGCAAAACCGCTTCCGCGAAGCAATGGAAGCCGCGTTGGAAGTGGTTATTCGCGACCGCACTTTCGATGAAGGCAAAGGCCGCAGCACACTGCTTAAACTGTTTGAAGCACTCGCCGGCAGCGATCAGTACGACGACCTGATCCGCGAATTCCGCCGCCAGCTTTCGGCGGCGCTGAACTGCGTCG
>CAZLPR010000058.1:0-4368 GCA_964561415.1 uncultured Dechloromonas sp.
CCGCCTTCGTTCGCCCCGGCGACGAGGTGATTGTTTTCGAGCCGGTCTATGACTCCTACGTGCCGGCCATCGAAACCGTGGGCGGCAGCGCCGTTTTCGCCCAGCTCAAATTCCCCGATTACGCGCCGGACTGGACGCAGGTGGCGCAATTGATTTCGGCCAAAACGCGGCTGATTATCCTCAATTCGCCGCATAACCCGACCGGCAGCCGGCTCACTGCGGTCGACCTGGAAAAACTGGCTAAATTGCTGCGCGGCACGGATATCGTCGTGCTCTCCGATGAGGTTTACGAGCACATCCTGTTCGACGGCGAAGCGCACGCCAGCCTCTGCGGCCATCCTGAACTGGCGGGGCGCAGCCTCGTCGTTTCCAGCTTCGGCAAGACCTATCACATCACCGGCTGGAAAATCGGCTACGTCGTCGGTCCGCAAGCGCTCATGGACGAATTCCGCAAGGTGCACCAGTTCAACGTTTTCACCGTACACGCCCCGTCGCAACTGGCGCTGGCGGAATATATGCAGGACGCCTCGCGGCATCTCGGGCTGGCCGCCTTTTATCAGGAAAAACGCGACTTCTTCCGCCAGCTGCTCGCCGCCACGCCGTTCAAACTGCTGCCCTGTCGCGGCACTTATTTTCAACTGGCCAGCTATGGCGAAATTTCCGCCCTGCCCGACCGCGCCTTTGCCGAATGGATGACCCGCGAAGTGGGCGTGGCGGTCATTCCGGTTTCTGTTTTTTATGCCAACGGCCAGGATGATCGCGTTGTGCGCTTTTGCTTCGCCAAGCAGGAAAGCACCTTGCGCACGGCAGCGGAGCGACTGCACAAAGCGTTTATTGGCCCATCGTAAATACTTGAATATCGGCTTGACTCGCCATATGCCCAGCGCAAATAATTCCGTTCAATAAATTTAACAGAGGAAAAACCATGGGAATGCTGCAGGAATTCAAGGAGTTCGCGGTCAAGGGCAATGCGATGGATCTGGCCGTCGGCGTCATTATCGGCGGCGCTTTCGGCAAGATTGTCGACTCCATCGTCGGCGATCTGATCATGCCGCTGGTTTCCCGCGTCGTCGGCAAACTCGACTTCTCCAATCTACTGTTTGTGCTCGGCGACAACCCGAACAATCTGTCGGCACTGGCCGATCTGAAAAAAGCCGGCATCCCGGTTTTCGCCTACGGTTCATTCCTGACCATTCTGGTCAACTTCGTCATTCTCGCTTTCATCATTTTCATGATGATCAAGCAGATGAACCGCCTGCGCACGCCAGAAGCCCCTGCGCCAGCACCCGAGGCGCCAGCGACGCCGGAAGATGTCATGCTGCTGCGAGAAATTCGCGATGCATTGAAAAAATAAGCCCGCATCGCTTCTGCCCCCAAAAGCCGCTTTTTGCGGCTTTTTTTATTAAAGCGCCGGCTCGCCGATAGGCATCCTTTCGACAGGAAAAACCCCATGAATACAACAACGTCAAAAATACTTAATTTAACGAAATCCATGTCGTTATTAGGGTTCACATACTACTTTTGTATTGATCCGGGCAGCTAGATGGTGCAATCTAATGACACATCACTCGCTTCTGTAGTCAGTTTTACCCAACCATTGCTGCCAGCTATCGACGATATTATCGAGCGAAGGATTTTGAAGCCATGCGTACTTTTTTATGGATCGTAACGCTTGCCTGCGCTAGTGCGCCATGCTTCGCAGCCGCGCCAGTCCAGCCAGCCAATCGCCTTGAGCGCATCGTCTCGGCGGGGGTGGTCCGGGTTTGCATCTGGCCGGATTATTACGGCATCAGTTACCGCAACCCGAAAACCCAGCAGTTAAGCGGTATCGATATCGACATGGCTGGCGAACTCGGCAAGGATCTGGGCGTTGCCGTTGAGTTTGTCGACAGCTCCTTTGCCCGGCTGATTGCCGATGTCACCGAGGATCGCTGCGATGTGGCCATGTTCGCAATCGGCATTACGCCGACGCGAGCGGCCAAACTGCGCTTCACCACCCCTCACCTGATCAGCGATATCTACGCGGTCACCACACTGACCAATCGGCGCATCAAGAGCTGGGCCGACATTGACCGGCCGGGCTCGGTCGTTGCCGTGGCCAAAGGCACTTTGCACGAGTCGGTGATGAAGGAAAAGCTCAATTCAGCACAGCTTTTACTTCTCGCCACGCCGTTTGCTCGCGAACAAGAAGTGCAGTCTGGCCGAGCCGACGTTTTTATGACGGATTACCCATACAGTCAGCGCTTTTTGGCCAAATCGGATTGGGCCAGACTGGTTTCGCCGCCAAGCACCTACCACTTGACGCCCTACGCCTACGCCATCAAACCGGACGACGATGTTTGGCATGCGCGCCTGGAACGTTTTGTCAGCGCTATTAAAAAAGAGGGGCGCTTGCTGGCTTCGGCCAAACGACACCAGCTCGCCCCGATTGTTGCTCCGTAAGCCAGAATCATGCGGCACTCGCGACGACAACAGCTGGTGTTTTTCGTCCTTCTGGCGCTCTTTGTCATGGCGACCTCGAGCCTAACCGGCTATACCTTGTGGCTGCTGCGTGCCGACGCGATCAAAAGTGGCCTGCAAATTTCAGCCTTGCTGTCGCGTAGCTTTTCCGATCACTTGACACAAAGTATTCACGTCACAGAGATGGCGGGCGTCAATCGAATCGCCTCGGATGAGCGCCAACTCGACGCACGCCAGGTGCAAAAGGATTTCATCTCAATCCTGCAAAATTCGCCCTATCTGCGCTCAATCTCGCTACTTGATAACAGCGGGCGCATCGTGACCAGTTCCACCCCCGCCAACATCGGCCTGCTTGTTTCAACCGACCACTATTTTCCGGTAACGCATGGCGCGCAGTCAGTTTTGCGTATCGGCCAGCCTTGGGCCGGGCGCGATTTTATCGACGGTACGGAATCCAGCCAGCAACATCCAGTGGCAACGCCTGATAGTTTCATTCCAGCGATACAGAGCATCGAGGTTAACGGGGGGCAAATGACCCTGCTCATCGCCATTAATCCGGACTATTTCCGGCACCACATCTTGAAACAGCTGGCCGCAACCTCCGGCGATGTCGAGGTGCTACGGCTCGATGGCGTGCTGCTGATGAGCACCAACCCGCAAGCCAGAGCCGGCACTCGACGCGGCCACGCCGGCTATTTACGCCAGATCAACGAGGTCGAATCGGGTGAATTCGAACAGGCTCAGGGCGATGGCAGTCATGCTCTGAGCGCTTTTCGCGTGTCCACACTCTACCCATTCGTCGTCATCACAAATATCCAGCGCGAGTACGCCTTGCAAAACTGGTGCTATGAAATAAAGACAATTCTTGGCATTGTTGGGCCCGCGCTACTGGCGCTCACCGTGCTGGCCATTGCGTTTTACCGTCGTCACTCACAACTGGAAGCGCAGCGGGCGAAATCGGCGCGGCTACAGCAAATCAATGCCGCCCAGGTTTTTACCAATAGCCATGAAGGCATCCTGATTGCGGCGCTCGACGGCACGATCATTGATGCCAATGATGCATTTGTTCGGATCACCGGCTACAGTCGCGATGAATTGCTCGGGCAAAAATCCAGCATTCTGAAAGACGGGCTGCAGGACGAAGCATTTTACGCAGGCATACGCAGCCAACTGCTTGAACAGGGTTTCTGGCGAGGTGAAATTCTGAATCGACGCAAAAACGGCAGCATCTTCACTGAAAGCCTCAACATCAGCGCCATCCGCGATGATCAGGGCGTCATTCGGCAATATGTCGCGATGATTTCAGACATCTCCCAGCGCAAAGAAATGGAAGAGCGAGTACGTCAACTCGCTTTTTATGACCCGCTGACTCAGTTGCCGAATCGCCGCTTGCTCGATGATCGCCTGAACCAGGTCATGCTGGCGAGCAAGCGCAGCGGTCACTTCGCCGCCTTGATGTTTCTCGATCTGGATAATTTCAAACCCCTGAACGATGCGCATGGGCACAGCGTGGGCGATCTTTTACTCGCTGAAGTAGGCCGACGTTTAACCGCCGCCGTCCGCGAAATGGATACCGTCGCCCGTTTCGGCGGTGATGAATTTGTCGTATTGCTGGGCGAGCTTGGCCTGGATCGTGCCGGCTCAACGGAACAGGCACGCAGCATCGCTGAGAAAATTCGACTCAGTTTGTCGGCACCGTATTTTCTGGCGATAGAGCCTGGCAACGCACTGACTACCACGGTGGAACATCATTGCTCAGTCAGCATTGGCGCCGTCGTATTTGTGAATCACCAGGCAACGCAACAGGAAATCCTCAAGTGGGCCGATGTCGCGATGTACCAAGCCAAAGAGGCGGGGCGCAACCTGATCCGTTTTTATGCAGTCGACACGCCCGCCCCGCCGTAATGT
>CAZLPR010000058.1:4421-9172 GCA_964561415.1 uncultured Dechloromonas sp.
TTTAAAGGGGAGACCGAGCCTGGATCTTGATTTTGGCTGGCCAGAGCAAAATCCAGTGCAGCCTCGGCAAGCCGCCCGATATCAATCTCAGCTCAACTCAGCACGAAGAAGTCTGAAGCGCTCACCGCCGATGGGTCAGTGCCGACGAGGGTAATTGAAACCGACTCGCCGAACTCAATGACGGTGTCGTTGCCATCGTAATTAACCCCGGTGATGTATTGCGCCAGATGTTCGACTGATTTGAAACCCAAGCCGGTGTCAATGACAATCCTGTCGCCTTCGTTATGGTTGAAGTCGTCAATGCCTACGTGACCCAATTCCCTGAAAATAAACTGATCCGCCCCAAAACCACCGATTGCGGAGCCGTCAGCGGTTAGGCCAATCGCATCGTCACCAGCACTGCCGTAGAAAAGGAAACTTGAGATGGTCTGGGTGGCCGGTACGGAAATCGTCGAATTACTGACAAACTCCTCGCTCACTTTGGCATAAAGACCGTCGCGGTCAACATCGGTATAACGGGTAATTTCCTGGCCGTAGCTCTTGGCTTCCAGTTTTAGTACATCACCGTTGGCATCGACGCTGTATTGCTCATTGCTGCGCAAGAATTTTTCTTGCATGAAACCATGCTCAAGTTCCTGCACACGGGTGACCTGGCCGCTCTCGACGGTGAAGACGTATTTTTCACGGCCGCTGTTCTCAAAAGAGGACAAGCTTGCATTGGCATTCAGGCCATCGTCAGCAAAATTATCCTCGGCAATATTGAATTGAGTCGGCGTGGAAAGAAGAGTTGATGAGAACGCGCCGGGAATCGTTGAGTAAGACTGGCCGGTGACCGTTGATGCGTTATCGCCATCGTGGCTACCCTCAAAAGAGCCGGTCTCGAAATTCGACGTATGATTATCGTCATCGCCATACGAATCCTGCTGGCCGTATGACCAGGCGTTGGCCGTCGACGTATTGGCGCTCGGCGCATAAGACTTCGAAACCTTGGCAAATACGCCATCGCCATTCACATCGGCATAGGTGGTAATTTCCAGGCGACCGTCGTCATACTCGGTTTTAATGACCTGGCTACCATTGACACTCCAGACCTCGTCGTTATCCATATGCTCGAATCGAGTCGCGCCATTCCTGACCTCATAAACAGCGGTCACACTGCCATTCTGGATATTGAATTTGTAACCCTTGGATGCATCGTTGCTCATTTTGATCTCCTGGTGAAGTTGGTATGGGCAAACTTTACCGAGCCAAAGTGAACTGAACCTGAACACGCGATATTTCCTGAACTATCCGCCATAAAAGCTTTGCTGCCGTCTTCAATCGACCGAAAAACGACAAATCCCTACCCGCCGTTAAGCTGCCGTTCAGCTTCATCCGTTACTTTCAGTCCGTGATTTTTCTGGGGTACCTGATGCGTATTTTGCTTCTTGAAGATCAGCCCGGCTTGTCGGAGGCTATTGCCAGCCACTTGACATCGAAAGGCTTTAATGTGGATGTGGCGTGCAATATCAAGCAGGCGGATGCGGCGCTTCAGGTGGGTAATTTTGATGCTGCATTCTTTGACCTGTCGCTTCCCGACGGCGACGGCATTGCCTTGCTGACGCGTCTCCGCCAACGTGCCAACAAGCTGCCCGTTATCATCATGACTGCTCGAGACCAAATTAGTGACCGGATTCGCGGCCTGGAGGCCGGGGCTGATGATTATGTCGTCAAGCCTTTCGACCTGAATGAACTGGTGGCCCGTCTACAAGCTGTTTTACGGCGCTACGGGGGGAACCCGAACCCGGTTTTGCGCATTGGCCGCTTTGAAATTGATCGAACCGGCTATCGGGTGCTGATTGAAGGCACGGATGCCCAACTGACGGCAAAAGAGTGGGCTGTTTTCGAGAAACTTATGACCAAGCCGGGAGGCCTGGTTAGCAAAGAGCAGTTGGAGGGAGCGCTATACAGCTTTAACGACGAAGTGGGCAGTAACACGCTGGAGGTGTACGTTAGTCGCCTACGGAAAAAACTGGGCAAAGAGGCCATCGAAACCGTCCGCGGGCTGGGTTACCGCCTGGTTGCCGGAGGCGTGTGATGCGCCCAAGTCTTGCGAAAAACCTGTATTACCGCCTGACAGCCTCGCTGTTTGTGTTGTGGCTCGGGGTGGTGGCCTCTGTCGCATGGGTGGTGCAGCACGAAGCCGACGAGGTGTTCGACAGCAATCTTCAAGAAACTGCGCAGCGGATTCTGCCGCTGGCGATACATGAATTGCACCTCAGAAAGATGAATAGCGATTTCCCGACTTTTGAACCGATGGATCATAAAGAATATCTGACTTATCAGATTTTTAGCCGCGATGGCGTTATGTTGATGCGCTCTCACGTCGCATCCGAAATGCCCTTTCCGGTGCCCTTGCAACCCGGCCTGCATCGAACGGAGGACCAACATTTTTTCGTGGATGCCAGCAATGATGGGAATTACTGGATCAAACTGGCGGAGCAAAAGAGTCACCGGAAAAGTACACTAAACGACACGATCAAACTCCTTCTTCTACCGCTGGGGGCTTTGCTGCCACTGGCTACGCTGTTGATTCACCTGTCAGTTCGCAACGTACGGAGGTCGCTTGGCAAACTTGATCGGGAGCTTTCCACGCGTGGCAGCCGGGTGCTTCACCCGATCAATACCGACGCCTTGCCAACTGAACTGCTTGGCTTGGGCGAAGCCGTAAACTTGCTCATGGCGCGGCTCAACGCAGCGCTTGAAACCGAGCGGAACTTTGCTGCCAACAGCGCCCATGAGTTACGCACGCCAATCGCCACGGCCATGGCACAACTCGATGTATTGCGTGAGACGGTGCCAGACCAGCAAGCACTGGCCAGGGTGGCCGATGCTCGCCGCATGCTGGAACGACTCGAGCAGATGACCGTAAAACTGCTCCAATTGGCCAGGGCGGAATCTGGCACAGCGTTCAACGTAACTCAGGTGAGCCTGAGTTCGCTGACCAAGATGTTGATTCGCGATCTTTCGTTCAGATCGAACCGCCCAGTGGTTCTGAACGCCCCCGAACAGCCAGTTTCAATTCAAGGCGACGTTGACGCCATCGGTATCGTCATCCAGAACCTGCTGGAAAACGCCGATCGCTATGCGTCCGCAGAAACACCAATCGAGGTTGAGGTCTCGGCCGACGGACGCTTGAGTATCAAAAATGACTGCGAACCCATTCCTGAGGAATTACTGCCCTCACTGGTCAATCGATTCGTTCGCGCCGATCAATCGAAAGCGGGCTCCGGTGTTGGCTTGTCCATTGTTCAAACCATTCTCACCCAGTGCGGCGCCGTGTTGAAATTGCGTTCGCCTTGCGCCGAGAACGGTCGCGGCTTTGAGGCTGGCGTGACGTTTAAATCTTGATGCCTAATCACAACAACTGCCGTTACCGCGCTTGACACCTAGCTTGAGCAATAGTTTTTCGGGTGGACAAAAGCCGGTAAAGCCGCTTTGCAGCAAATTCAAGCCGACAAAGGCGGTAAAGGCGAGGAACCATTTCGAAACAAAAATCGGGCTTTCAGGAACGCCGAGGGCGAGCGAGAGCAGGACGAAAAAACCGGCCATGATGCGGATGATGCGTTCGGTGGTCATGCTTGATGCTCCTTGCGAAAGGCTGAGAAATAGAGAACCGGGATAACGACCAGGGTCAGCAGCGTCGAAATCAGGATGCCGAAAATCAGCGACAGCGCCAGGCCGTTGAAAATCGGGTCATCGACAATGAACATGGCGCCCAGCATGGCAGCCAGCCCGGTCAGCGCAATCGGTTTGGCGCGCACCGCCGCCGACTGGATGACCGCTTCGCGGAACGGCATGCCGCTGGCCACCTGTTGCTTGATGAAGTCGACGAGCAATATCGAGTTACGCACGATGATGCCGGCCAGGGCGATCATGCCGATCATCGATGTCGCCGTGTATTGCGCGCCGAACAGGGCGTGGCCGGGCATGACGCCGATGATGGTCAGCGGAATCGGCGCCATGATGATCAGCGGCACCAGATAGCTGCCGAAATGGGCGACGACCAGCAGGTAGATCAGGATCAGGCCGACGCCGTAGGCGATGCCCATGTCGCGGAAGGTTTCATAAGTGACCTGCCATTCGCCATCCCACTTGACGCTGTAACCGGCGTAGGGGTCGCCCGGCTGGCGGATGAAAAACTCGCCTAGCGTGCCGCCCTCTTTCAGCGCCATGCCGTTGATCTTGGAGCGGATATCGAACATGCCGTAAAGCGGCGAATCGAGCTGGCCGCCCATGTCGCCGACGACATAGACGACCGGCAGCAGATCCTTGTGGTAAATGGCCTTTTCACGCGCCACGTCGCGCACTTCGACCAGTTCGGAAACCGGCACCAGTTGCCCGTCACGCGAACGGACGCGGAGCTTGAGCAAGGCGTCGAGATTCGACTGCTTCTCGGCTGG
The DNA here is from genome assembly GCA_964561415.1 of uncultured Dechloromonas sp. Lineage (GTDB taxonomy): Bacteria > Pseudomonadota > Gammaproteobacteria > Burkholderiales > Rhodocyclaceae > Azonexus. Next base: position 8,864 of record CAZLPR010000058.1, read on the forward strand.
CAAGGTAATGCGCACCGGAATTTCGAACTTCGATTCGGTATTGCGTGCCGGCGTCACATCCTGCCCGGCCAGCCCCATGCCGACCACCTCGACGATGTCGCTCTGCGCGACGCCGAGTTGCGCCGCCTTGCTTTGCAGCACATGGAGCACGAACTTGCGGGAATCGGCCTCGATATAGTCGTCGACCGCAACAATGTCGGCCGTCTGCTCGAAAGCGGCGCGCACCTGCTTGCCCACCGTCATCTGGCCCTTCATGTCCGGTCCGTAGATTTCGGCGACGATCGGCGACATCACCGGCGGCCCCGGCGG
>CAZLPR010000059.1:0-9152 GCA_964561415.1 uncultured Dechloromonas sp.
CCACCTCCTTGCCGTCAACCGCGTGTGTCTTGCCGTCAAAAACCGTCACTTTTACATCGTCGACCGCATAACCCGCCACGACGCCGCCTTCCAGCCCCTGACGCACGCCTTTTTCTACCGCCGCCATAAACACGCCGGGGATAACGCCGCCCTTCACCGCATCGACAAACTCAAACCCCTCGCCGCGCTCTTTCGGCTCAATCCGTAAATGCACCTCGCCAAACTGCCCGGCGCCGCCACTCTGCTTTTTGTGCCGATGGCTGCCTTCAGCCGCACCAGTGATCGTTTCACGATAAGGCACACGCGGCGGCTTGGTATCGACCTCCAGCTTGTACTGGCTGACCATTTTTTCCAGTTTGGACTTAAGATGGATTTCGCCCAGGCCGCGAATCACCGTTTCGTTGCTGCTCGGGTGCCGCTCCACGACAAAGGTCGGGTCTTCCATCGCCAGCTTGTTCAGCACATCAAACAAGCGCTGCTCGTCGCCCTTCTTCTTCGTCTCCACCGCCAGCCCGGCCATCGGCTGCGGGAAGGCCAGCGGCAGCAGATGAATGTGATCCTCATCGTGCGAATCATGCAAGACGCAGTCGAATTCGATTTCCTCGACCTTGGCGATGGCGCCGATATCGCCCGGCAGCAAGGCATCGACTTCGAGCGTCTCCTTGCCCTGCAACTGGTAAAGATGCGCCGCCTTGAATGGCCGCTTGCCGTCGCCGACGAAGAGCTGCATGTCTTTCTTCATCGTCCCCTGATGGACGCGGAAAACACCGATCTTGCCCATGTACGGATCGGCCACCACCTTGAAAACGTGGGCCAGCACATGCTTGTCGGCATCCGGCTCGGCCTGGAAAGGCTCGCTCATATCGCCCGGCTCGCCCTTGTAGAACGGCGGCAGATTGCCTTCCGCCGGATTCGGCGCCAGCGTGGCCAGGACATGCAAAAGCTCTTTGATGCCGGCGCCAGTCCTGGCGGAAACAAACATGATCGGAATCAGATGCCCTTCGCGCAGCGCCTTTTCAAAGGGGGCATGCAGGTCGGCCTGGCTCGGGTCGCTGCCCTCTTCGAGATAGCGGGCGAGCAGCTCTTCGTCTTCCTCGACGATCTGATCAATCAGCGCCCGGTGGGCCGCAGCAATCGACTCGAAATCGGCATCGCCGGCATCATGCCCGAACACCTCAATCACATCCGCCGCGCCATGCGCCGGTAAATCGAGCAACAGGCACTGCTTGCCAAAACGTTCGCGAATATCGGCCACCAAACCCGGCAAATCCAGATTGTCGGCATCGATCTTGTTGATGACGATCATCCGGCACAACTTGCGATTTGACGCATAACGCATCATGCGCTCAGTCATCAATTCAATGCCTGTTTGCGCGTTGACCGCAACCAACACCGTATCAACCCCGGCCAGCGCCGCAATCGCCTGCCCGGCAAAATCCGGAGAACCCGGCGTGTCGATCAGGTGAATATGGGTATTTTCGTAGCCGAAATTAACGATGGCTGAAGCGAGGGAATGGCCGGCTTCTTTTTCTTGCGCTTCAAAGTCGCAGACGGTCGTTCCACGCTCGATGCTTCCTTTGCCTTGAATCGCCCCAGCCTGAAATAACAAGGCCTCAATGAGGCTCGTCTTGCCAGATGCACCATGGCCGACAAGCGCAACGGAACGGATTGCATTGGTCATATATTTCGACATGCTTTCTCCCTGTTTTTATTGGTGGAAATCAAAGGGAGACTCTATGCCTGCACTAATGCTTAGGCAAGGCTTGAAAAAGAAGCAAGCCCGGCGAATCTTGGTAAACTTCCTTTTGTGGAGCGCTTATGACCATTTATCGGACGTGCTAAATAAGAAACGTGATCCAGTAGTAAGCTGAAAGCTCAATGAACCTCAAAGGCCTTCAGCATGCTACGGCACAAGCACCTCGCTGGTTTTACCTTGATTGAATTGATGATCGTTGTCGCAATCATCGGCATCCTCGCGTCAATAGCCTATCCGTCCTATTCTGAGTACGTACGGAGAGCCCGCCGCAGCGATGCTCAGGGGCATCTGATGTCCCTGGCCCAAATGAACCAGCGGCTTTTCCTGGATACCCGTGCTTATGCGGCCGACACGGCTGCTTTAGTTGCTTTGATGGCGACGCCAGCTAGCGTTTCGACTTATTACACCATCTCGACTACGCCTGTAGTCGGCCCACCGGCGAGTTTTACAATCTCGGCTGCGCCATCCGGCACGCAGGCCTCCGACAGCTGCGGCACACTGACCATTACCAACTCCGGCGCCAAAACATCCTCAGCCGGCACAAACTGCTGGTAATGGCAAAAGAATAAATAGAGCCATGACTAAAACACCTCGAAACCGGAATGCGGGCTTTAGCCTAATCGAGCTGATAGTTACCGTTACGATTGCAGCCATCCTTGCCAGCATAGCGGCGCCGTCCTTCACATCGATTATCGAAAGCCAGCGCGTCCGGGCGGCCAGCAGTGACCTCTATTCTTCACTGACCCTGGCGCGTAGCGAGGCCATCAAACGCAATATTGATATAACGCTTACCCCGATTTCAGATAACTGGGCCAGTGGCTGGCAAATTGCCCACCCAAGCGTCGCCGGAAGTTTCATTGAAGAACATCCTGCGCTGGCCAACAACATCACCATTACCGGCCCCACTAGCGTGGTCTACAGCAACTCTGGCCGAATGCAGGCGGGTGCCAATGTAACCTTCACAGTTGCCGGGGATACAGCAAGTAGCCAGCGTTGCATCTATGTCGCACTGAGTGGCCGGCCGGCGGTGAAATCATGCTAGACCACTCGCCTCTACCCCGCAGCGTTGATGGCACTTCCTTGATCGAGGTTCTGGTGACCGTTGTGATCCTGGCTTTTGGTCTGTTGGGGCTGGCCGCCTTACAAATACGAATGCAGACCGCTGAACAGGAGTCTTTTCAGCGGGCACAGGCCTTGGTGCTTTTGACTGACATGACCACCCGCATCCAGGCAAATCGAACAAATGCAGCCAGCTATGTCTCATCATCAAGCTTGGGTACTGGTCTCGCAGACTGTACCGGCGCAGCCGGAACTGCTGATGCGGATAAGTGCGAATGGAGCAACTTACTCAAAGGCGCAGCTGAACAAACCGGCTCAGGAAAAATTGGCGCAATGATCGGTGCCCGGGGTTGCATAACTCAGCTACAAGCCCCCAATGCTGCCAGCGGTGTCTGTAACCCTGGCATTTATCAGATCGCCGTTGCTTGGCAAGGGCTGAATGCCACCGCCAGTCCGGCCAATCAGTGTGGCACGGGGAACTATGGAAGCGAAGCTCTGCGACGGGTGATTTCAACCCAAGTCGTTATTGGTCTATTCGGTTGCAGTTGAGGCTCGCCATGCACCATAAAAAAATAAACAAACAGGACGGTCTGACACTGATCGAATTAATGGTTGCAGTCACCTTAGGCATGCTCCTGTTGCTTGGGCTGGCAACCATTTTTGAAAGGAACTCCAGTGCTCGTAACGAACTTGAACGAAGCAGCCGGCAATTGGAAAACGGGAGATACGCACTCCAATTACTGAGCTCGGATATCAGGCTTGCCGGTTATTTGGGCGAATTTTATGCGACCGCCTCGCCTGCGGCTGTTCCGGCCAACCCCTGTTCGACTGTGTTGACTGATCTGCAAACTGCTTATCCATTGCATGTTCAGGGCTACAACGATGGATCAGGTAGCCTGTCCTGTATCAGTGATTACAAGGGAGGTGATGTCATTGTCGTTCGTCGCGCCTCGACCTGCAGCTCTGCCAATCCAGCTGATGCCAACTGCGAAGCTATCACCGCGACCCATCCGTATTTCCAGGCTTCGGGCTGCGGCACCGACACGGTACCTGCGTTCAGGCTGGACACCAATACTGCTAACCTGAACTTGAGAAAAATAGGCTGCAGCAATGCCGCCAGCCAGCGTCGCTTTCTGACCCACATATACTATGTAGCAAACAACAACGTAGGCAGCGATGGCATTCCTACCTTAAAGCGTTGGGAACTCGGCTCAGCCACCAACCCGGTCCCTCTGGTCGAAGGAATCGAAAGTCTGCAGTTTGAATACGGCATCGATAGCAACGACGATGGAGCGCCGAACAGCTACAGCAGCAGTCCTGCAACAGTGGCGGACTGGTTCAATGTAGTCACGGTCAAGATTCACCTGCTGGCGCGCAATGAAACACCGTCCCCCGGATATGTCGACAGCAAGTTCTACATGCTCGGCGACACAAGGCTGCCGGCCAGTGGGACTTTCGGCGATGCCTATCGTCGCCATGCCTACTCAACGACAGTAATACTTGATAACCCGGCAGGACGGCGGCAATGAAAAATCAAAGAGGCGCAACCTTGCTGGTCGCACTGATCATGCTCGTACTCATGACGCTGGCTGTCGTCATGTCTTTTAACGCCGGGCGTAACAATGCCGCGATTATCGGTAACCAGCAGGCGCAACAGGCCACTACGGATACCGCCAGGGCAGCCTTGGAGGAAGTGATTAGCCATACCTTCTTTACCGATTCACCGAGCACTTCCTTCGGCACCGCAAACGATAAAGGCTACGATATCAACAGCGATAGCACGCCGGACATCACCGTTGCAATGACGCCAAAACCGTGCATCCGGAATTACACCATTTTGCCGGTTGACCCTGACGATACAGCTTCGCAGGGCTGTGTCAGCGGTGCCCAGCAAAACCTCGGAGTTGAAGGTGCCGCCAAGTCAGGCGCTAGCTGTGCAGATGTAATCTGGGAGTTGACTGCCGTTGCCACCGATACGGTCACCGAAGCCAGGACAACCGCCATACAAGGTGTTCGCGTTCGCCAAGACGCCAATGCTGTTGTCAATACCGCAAACCATTGCCCATCTACCCAATGAGAGGCCAATCATGAATTCCCTCCGCAAATACCGTCCACTCGCTTTCTTTCTTAGCGCCTGGATGGCGGTCACGCCGCTAAATGGTATCGCCGAAGATATCGACATTTTCGTCGGCACGACGGCGGGCGGTTCGAGCGGCAATCCAAACGTACTGATCGTGCTCGATAACACCTCTAATTGGGCACGACAGAGCCAGCAATGGCCCGGTGGCGAGCAACAGGGCCAATCGGAAGCTGATGCGATCAAGACGGTGATTGCCACGCTGGACGACAGGATCAACGTCGGCCTGATGGAATTCGTTACCAGCGGTAATGCCAATAACAACGGAGGCTTTGTCCGTTACGCGATCAGGCCGATGAATGCGAGCAACAAGTCAACTCTTTCAACAACCCTGACCACTATTTACAACGACATCAACTCTCCGGACGAAAAGCGCAATTCCAATACGCCTTATGGCAATTTAACCGCCGATATATACAATTATTTTGCCGGGGCCAACCAGTCACAGGGGGGCGCGGGCACTCTGGCCAGTATCGCTGATCCGGCCGGCTACACCAGCAACTATGGTACTTTCAAGTCGCCACTATCCTGTGCCACCGATTGCGCCAAGAATTTTGTCATCTTCATCAGCAACCCGAATGCCAGTGGTCCGGCCAGCGATGACACCACAAATACTGCCGCACTTTTGGCTGCTGGCGGAAACGCCACGCAGCTCGGCCTGCCAAACTTCTCCTCGACCACGACGCTACAGCCGACCTCGCTTGGCAACACCTATCAGTGCTATGGCAGCCTGGGTGCTTGCAATACAGCGCTTGCCACTTCAAGCTCTGTGGATTATTCAGCACTCGGCTGCTCCGCCTACAGCGGCGGTTGCGCTTGTAACACTTCAGTAGCCAATACGACGGTCAACTGCGCAAGTGGTACCTTTTCATATTCGATTACTGGCAATGGGCAAAAACTTGGCAGAACGTCGAGTTGCTATCCGGCTCAAAGTGGGCAGCCAAACAATAGCTATCCGAGCAATGGCGAGACAGCTGTTTGTTCGTCCGGTGCAACGACTTTCTCGGACCAGCAGCAAGGCACTTGTGGCAATAACAAGTACACATGGGAGGTAAGCTGCCCAGATGTCACTGTCAGTCTTGGCAACACATCCTCCTGCTACGCGACAGACACTGAGTGTGCTGCCGCGAGTTGTTCGAGCAATTACACCAGTTGCACCTGTACAAACCAATCATCAACCATAGCGTCATGCCCACCCAACGGAGGCACTCGTTTCACGACCAGCGGCAACACTGCATACGTCACCAACGAGGCAACCGGCACTTATTCAACCGACACCAATCCATTCAATGCCGATGAATGGTCTCGTCATCTTTACCAGAACGGAGTGGCTGTCACAGGCTGCACCCGGCAAACCATTTCCACCTACGCATTAGATGTTTATAACGCCCAGCCGAATGCCCAGAACACCTCGCTGATGCTGAGTATGGCCAAGGTGGGTGGCGGCAAATATTTCACGGCCCAAAATAAGGAAGCCATTGTCATCAAGCTGGAAGAAATTTTCCGAGAAATTCAATCGGTGAATTCAACTTTTGCCTCGGCCAGCCTGCCGATCAACGCGACAAACCGGGCTCAGAACGACAATCAGGTTTTCATCGGCACCTTCCGCCCGGATCCAGATACAAAGCCACGCTGGTTTGGCAACGTCAAACAATACAAGCTGGTCAACCGTGCCGGTGACATCCGATTGGGTGACGTCAACGGCAACGATGCGATCAACTACAACACCGGTTTTGTCAGCGAATGCGCAGTCAGTGCCTGGACCACAGATTCTGGATCTTACTGGGAAGGTTATCCGGTTAGCCCCTCCTTTGGCGAAGGCCAATGTTCGACAGAGACGAAGTTTTCTGATTTGCCTGATGGCGCGCGCGTCGAAAAGGGTGCCGTAGCAGAAGTGCTACGTAAGGGAAATGATCCTGCCGTTACCGCCACTTGGGCAGTCAATCGCACGATCTATACTTCAAATGGTACCGCGTTGGTTGATTTCGATACAACCAACAGCGGCTTGAGCGCAACTCTGGTTAACTGGGTACGTGGCGAAGATACTCAAAACGAGGACGTAGACACCAACCTCACAGAGACCCGTGCCTCAATACATGGCGACGTGGTTCATTCCCGCCCATTGCCAGTCAATTATTGCACGACCGCTGATTGCAACAACGTAGTTGCTTATTACGGCGCCAATGACGGCACATTGCGTGCTGTCAATGCGATTACCGGGCAAGAAAAGTGGGCATTTGTTGCGCCGGAGTTCTTTGACAAACTGGATCGCCTACGCACCCAGAGCCCACTGGTTGCCTACCCCAACATGCCGACACCGCTCCCTTCACCTACCCCGACTACCCGAGATTACTACTTCGATGGTTTGATCGGCCTATACCAGACTGCTACCAATTCCAACGTCTGGATTTACCCCACCATGCGCCGTGGCGGTCGCATGCTATATGCCCTTAACGTTACCAATGCTGATTCACCCAGCATAAAATGGAAGTTTGGCTGTGATGCAAGTGGAACGTGTACGGATGATGCCAGTAATATCGGACAAACTTGGTCGTTTCCCAATGTCGCCAAATTGTGGGATAGCAGCACGTCGACCCTAAGCATTGTGATGGGCGGTGGCTATGACACATGCGAGGATGACGACAGCGCCTCGCCTTCTTGCACTAGCCCCAAAGGTAACCAGGTTTATGTCCTGAATGCAGATTCCGGGGCGCTGATTCGCAGTTTTCCGACACTACGCAGCGTGAGTGCCGACGTCGCGCTCATTGACATGAATTTTGATGGCAAACCTGATTACGGCTATGTTGGCGACACTGGCGGTAATCTGTACCGTATCGCGTTCAGCGCTTTTAATAGCAGCACCAATACTTATACAGCGCTGGCCAGCACCGCCTGGACCATCACCCGTATTGCTTACAGCAACGGCGGTGGGCGAAAGTTTCAGTTTGCTCCTGCAGTTTACGGTGGCAAGGGTAACGTATTCGTTGCTCTCGGCTCCGGCGACCGAGAGCGGCCGCTAATCAGCAACTACCCCTACACAACGCCAGTTACCAACCGGTTCTACATGTATCGTGACTGCATTCCCGATGGTACCATCGCCAGCTCGGTTTTATCTGGTGGCGACAGCCTGGATGACACCTCAAAAATGAATGGCGCTTCAGCAACTGCCCCCGCGAGCTGTAGTGCCCTACAGACCACCACAGCAAATTGCAGCACCAACAAGGGCTGGTTCATCGACTTGAACAATGGCACCGGTGAGCAGACTGTGACATCGGCACTGATATCTTCTGGCATGGTGACATTCAGTACCAACCGGCCAATCGCACCAGCGGCCGGAACGTGTTCCACTGAACTCGGTGAAGCCCGCGGTTACTGGCTTAGCCTGTTCAATGGTTCAGGAGCAATCGGTGTCGATGGAACTTGCGGTGGCCTGGCATCAACCACTTTTATAGGCGGTGGCTTGCCCCCATCACCCGTTGTTGGCACAGTACCAATCGACGGAGTGCCCACATCGGTGATTATTGGCGCAGTACAAAAAAGTGGCAATCCAAGCGTAACTATTGATGCACAAAAATCGAAGCCAACCAACCTACCAGCTCGCAAGAAGGTCTACTTTCAGATAAAGGGCGACAAATAGTGCCCGTTTTCAAGACAGCGGTTTAAGCTGTGCGCTGTCATAAGGAATGCGGCAATGGGTGAAGCAAAGAAGCGGAAGGTTCACAGTCCGGAGTTCAAGGCCAAGCCTTGCGGCAAGCCGTTGTATCCCTTGAAAATAAAATACAAGGGATATATCTAAAGCGCCGCCTTCTTTCGACTACTTGATGATGCCGACGCTACTTTTTCAGCCGATCTCCCCCGCACTATCCACGCTTTTTGGATCGATTGATGGGCACACCAAATCTGGTACTCCGGTTTTCATTGGAGCAGCCGGCTCATAGCCAAACGGAAGAATCAGCATGGTGTCGAATATTATGTCCATCGCTTCTATGGCGGTGTCGGCACGCAGTAGGAAACCTATCTTGGCATCGTCGGCGAATTCGACATAGAGGCGCTATAGGTACGGATCAATGAGGTAAAAGCCCTTGTTTCAGAACTTAGGCTTTTGGTGCGTGAAGAGGGCCAGTCCGCAGACCCGAAAACCAACGCTAAGGAGCCGTAAAATAATTACATGTACGCTGAAGTGGGGTTTGGCGTAATGAT
>CAZLPR010000060.1:0-9077 GCA_964561415.1 uncultured Dechloromonas sp.
CGGCGGCAAACGGATGCCGCGGCGGATCAGGGCGAGGAGATCAGGCATTGTGATTGGGGCGGTTGCTCATGCGGGAAACCTTGGCACCGAGGCGCAAAGAAAGGGATGCAAGGCGGGCCAATATTTTGGCATTGATTGCTCGTGTTTTCCGAGGCATCGCTGCACTGCCGTCATTTAACCGAGACGGCAAGTGAGTCGTTCGGTTTTTTGGTGACGTGGCCGGAAATGAAAAAGGCAGCCTTTCGGCTGCCTTTTGTCGCACACAAATGACGCAGATCAGGCAGCTGTAGCCTTGCCGCGCATGTTGCCGAATTTCTGGTTGAATTTTTCAACGCGGCCTGCCGTATCGATAATCTTTTGCTTGCCGGTGTAGAACGGGTGGCAAAGGGAGCAGACTTCAATGTGAAAGTCTTTCTTCTTCATGGTCGATTTGGTGGTGAAGACGCTGCCGCAGGAGCAGGTCACCTGAATTTCGCTGTACTCGGGATGGATATCGGTTTTCATCTTTTGTCCTATTATCAAGCGACCGGCGGATGTGGCCGATCTGGGAAGCACGGGATTATCCGCGAATAATCACAGAGTTGCAATACGTTTTGACGACTTATCCGCGGCGCATGGCGTCAAAAAACTCGGCGTTGCCCTTGGTGGACTTGACCTTGTCGAGCAGGAACTCCATGGCGGCGAGGTCGTCCATCGGGTAGCAGAGCTTACGCAATACCCACATTTTCTGTAGTACGTCAGGCTTGAGCAGCAGTTCTTCACGGCGGGTGCCGGAACGATTGACGTTGATGGCCGGGTACATCCGCTTCTCGGCCATGCGGCGATCGAGATGGATTTCGGCATTGCCGGTGCCCTTGAATTCTTCGTAAATCACTTCATCCATGCGTGAGCCGGTGTCAACCAGGGCTGTGGCGAGGATGGTCAGCGAACCGCCTTCCTCGATATTGCGTGCGGCGCCGAAGAAACGTTTGGGCTTTTGCAGGGCGTTGGCGTCAACGCCACCGGTCAGCACTTTGCCGGAGGCGGGCTGGACGGTGTTGTAGGCGCGCGCCAGGCGGGTGATCGAATCGAGCAGAATGACGACATCTTTTTTATGTTCAACCAGGCGCTTGGCTTTTTCGATGACCATTTCGGCTACCGCAACGTGGCGGCTGGCGGGTTCGTCGAAGGTTGAGGCAACGACTTCACCTTTGACCGTGCGGGTCATTTCGGTGACTTCTTCCGGACGTTCGTCAATCAGCAGAACGATCAGCACGACTTCCGGGTGATTCGTCGTAATGGCATGCGCGATGTGTTGCAGCATCACTGTCTTGCCGGATTTCGGCGGCGAGACGATCAGGCCGCGCTGGCCGCAGCCGACTGGGGCGATCATGTCGATGACGCGGCTGGTGATGTTTTCATCGGCCTTGATGTCACGCTCCAGACGCAGCATGCGCGTTGGGTGCAGCGCCGTCAGGTTTTCGAACATGATTTTGTTTTTGTTCGCTTCCGGCGGAAAGCCGTTGATCGATTCCAGCTTGGTCAGCGCCACGTAACGTTCGCCATCTTTCGGGGTGCGGATTTCGCCCTCAATGGTGTCGCCGGTGCGCAGGTTGAAGCGGCGTACCTGCGAAGGGGAAACGTAGATGTCATCCGGGTTGGCGAGGTATGAAGTGTCAGAGGAGCGGAGGAAGCCGTAGCCGTCCGACAGAACTTCCAGCGTGCCGTCGCCATAAATGGTTTCGCCGACTTTGGCCTTGGCTTTCAGGATGGCGTAGATCAGCTCCTGTTTGCGCATCCGGTTGGCGTTTTCGATGACTAGTTCGGTCGCCATCTCCAGCAATTTGCTGACGTGTAGTGTTTTGAGGTCTGAGAGTTGCATTTCGGAGTTTAGGTGGCGCTGAAAATAGATGCCGGGGTTCTGCCTGAGAACCGGGACGAGAGCGCTTGAATTGCTGGGAGAGGGATGGATGCTGTGGCGTCAAGCCTGAGGCATCTGCCTGAAGGCGGAGAAAACGCCTTCAGGCCGGGAGACTACGGAGATTACAGATTACTGTCAATAAAGGCAGCGAGTTGGGACTTGGAGAGTGCGCCAACCTTGGTTGCTTCGACGTTGCCGTTCTTGAATATCATTAACGTCGGGATGCCACGGATACCAAACTTGGCCGGGGTGGCTTGGTTGTCGTCGATATTGACTTTGGCTACCTTGAGCTTGCCGGCATATTCACTGGCGATTTCGTCAAGAATCGGGGCAATCATCTTGCACGGACCACACCATTCAGCCCAGTAATCGACAAGCACCGCTTGTGGCGACTGCAGTACCTCGGCTTCAAAGGTGTCGTCGGTGACGTAATGGATGTGCTCGCTCATGGTTGCCTCAATGGAATTGGGTGTAACAGAAGGGTAGATTCTTGCCGTAGCGGCATTGAGAATTTTTTGTGATGCTAGCGAAAAATAACCGCTAAGGGAAGTATCAGGGGCCGGGTTTCAATAAGTTTGCCAGTTCGACTGCGGTTTTTACGCCCATTTTGTCAAAAATGCTGGCCCGATGCACTTCGACGGTGCGCATGCTGATATTCAATTCGTCGGCAATTATTTTGTTGAATTTGCCGGCCAGGACCAAGGCCATTATTTGGGTTTCACGCGTCGTCAGGCTGGAAATTCGGTTTTTTATCGAGTCGACCGCAGCACTCGCGGCGCGCTGATCTATGTTCAGCCTCATGGCTTCCTCGACGCGACTGGCAAGTTCGTTGTCATTGAGAGGTTTTTCAAAGAAGTCGAAAGCGCCTTTTTTCAGCGTTGCAACCGCTAATGGGACGTCGCCGTGTCCGGTCAGAAAGATTACCGGCAATGTCGATGCACGGATCAGTAACTGGTCGAAGCAGTCGAGGCCGCTCATGCCGGTCATTCGCATGTCGAGCACGATGCAGCCACTCATCGCCGGCGTCCATATGGCGAGAAAACTTTCGGCTGAATCGTAGGTGGCACTTGCAATGCCGCGTGACTTGAGGAGCCAGGCCAGAGCATCGCGAATCGCTTCGTCGTCATCGACAATATGGGCTTGCGGCTGACTCATTCGGCCTCCAGGGGCAAGGTGAAAATAAATGTCGTACCGCTGCCGGTGGTGGATTGAGCGTTTGCTTCAACCCATAGCCGACCGCGATGGAATTCGATAATCGAACGGCAGATGGAAAGGCCGACGCCCATGCCTTCGGGTTTGGTGGTGAAAAACGCAGTGAATAATTTTTCGTGAATATCCGGGCTGATGCCGCAGCCCTGGTCGCTGACGCTGACGCGCAACTCGCTCGGGCCTGGTTTAATGACGATGGCGAGCAGGCGATCGGCGACTGCGCTGCTTGCCATCGCCTCCATGCCGTTGCGGATCAGATTGAGCAGCACCTGTTCGAGCATCAGACGGTCGGCCGGAATAAGCGGCAAGGGGGGAATTTCGCACGCAATGCGGATGCGTTGTTTGCGCGCATCGGCTTCGATAAAGCCGAGGCAATCCTCGACTACTTCAGCAAATGGGCAAGGCGCGCGCTTCGGTTCGCTCTTGCGGACAAAGTCGTGCACCCGGCGGATGATTTTGCCGGCGCGTTGGGCCTGGACGCTGATTTTTTCCAGCGCCGGGCGGATCTCCTGGGTTGGGCAATCCGGGCGTTCGAGCAGGTTCAGGCACCCTGCGTTGTAGCTGGCAATCGCCGCCAGTGGCTGGTTCAGTTCATGTGCCAGAGTCGAGGCCATTTCACCCAGCGTCACCAGGCGAGCTGTGAATTGCAACTGCTCCTGTTGCTGCCGGGCCAGCTCCTCGGCATTTTTTCTTTCGGTAATGTCGAGTACGGAAGCCATCCAGCCGGTGTGCTGGCCTTTGCCGTCAATCAGCTTGGCTTCATAAATAAGGGCGTTGAAGCGCTCACCGTTTTGCCGCTGAAAAGTGATTTCAAAGCCATCGCGCGGCGCCTTGCCAGCCAGGACGGCGGCGTGCAAAGTGTAAGTTTCGTCAATCTGTTCCGGCACCCAGTAAGGCATGGGCGGTGCTTTGCCGACCAGTTCCTCGCTCGGGAAACCGGTCATTTTGCAGAAAGCCGGATTGACATAAGTGATCCGGCCGTCGAGATCGCGGGCGCGCATGCCGACGGTCAGCGAGTTTTCCATGGCGGTACGAAAAGCGTGTTCGGCGCGCAGGGCTTCTTCGGCCTGCGAGCGTTTTCTCATCAGGTCGCGCACCAGCCACAGGCTCCAGAACGTCGCGGCAGCAACAATGACGATCACAAAAGTGAGCAAGCGCTGCAGCGAGTTATCGGTATCCTTGTAATTGGTGATGCGCAGCCTCATGCCGTAACCGGGCGGATCAAAAGGGATTTCATAGCTTTGCTGGCGATCGCCCTCGATATTGCTTTTCGTCGCATATTGAATATCGTTGTCATCGGTGATGATCACCTGATATTTTTCGGTAAACCACCAGGGCACCAGTTTGGTCAGGAGGTGATCGAGCGGATAGACGGCAGTCAGCATGCCCTTCAATTGCCGCTCGGCGAAAATCGGCACCATGACTTCGATAAATGCCCGGTTGTCCTCCAGGAAGAAGGGTTGGCTGTAAATCACCTTGCCCAGCCGACTGGCCATTTCAAACGCTTTTTGCGTCACCGGCGGGCCGAAGGCTTCAATGTCGTCATCGGGCGGCCGGGTGGTCGGCAAGGCATCGACGACGGCGCGCCCGGTGTCGAACCAGATGATTTGCGAAATTTCGGGATTGTTTTTGAGCTGGTGGGCGGCGCGCAGGCGAAAAATCTTTTTCGGCTCGGGTTGGTGGCTGAGGTCGGCAGCCAGTTGTTGCAGTTGCTCTTCGTTGCGGCTCAGATTAAAGCGCAGGTTCTGTTCGAGCCAGAGTACATCCTTGATCAGCGCGGCGCGCTCCTGTTCTGCTTCATTGCGGTTGAGCAGCCAGAGTAGCGTGAGTAGCCCAATCAAGAGCAGCACAATGCCAAGCTTTGGCAGGGCAAGCAGCCAGCCCATCCGGCGTGAGCTATTTGGCGTCATCGGTAGCATTTGGTCCATGTCGGAAATAGTACCTCAGGTTCTTTTCTCGCCAGCCCTGGGGCAGGTACTGTGGATATCCACAATATTCAAGGGTTACCCCTTTCGTAATAATTTCACCCAGTCGCAATCAAGTTGCCTGCGACTCAACTTCTGGAGGAGAAAAAATGAAAGTTTCCAAATTACTGGTTGGTCTGTTCGCTGGTGCCATGTCGCTCGCCGTTTATGCCCAGGAACCGATCGTCATCAAGTTCAGCCACGTTGTTTCCGTCGATACGCCGAAGGGCAAGGCGGCTGAATATTTTGCCAAGAAAGCGTCGGAACTGACCGCTGGCAAAGTGAAGGTTGAGGTTTATGCCAACTCGACCTTGTACAAGGACAAGGAAGAAATGGAAGCGCTGCAGTTGGGCGCCGTGCAAATGCTGGCCCCGTCGCTGGCCAAGTTCGGCCCGCTGGGCGTCAAGGGTTTTGAAGTTTTTGACTTGCCGTACATTTTTGATGGTTACGACGATCTGCATAAAATAACGACCGGCCCGGTCGGCAAGAGCCTGCTTTCCAAGCTTGAGCCGAAGGGGATTCAGGGTCTGGCTTTTTGGGATAACGGCTTCAAGTCTTTCTCGGCCAATACGCCGCTCAAAACACCGGCTGACTACAAGGGCTTGAAGATGCGTATCCAGTCCTCCAAGGTGCTGGAACAGCAAATTCGCTCGATCGGTGCTTTGCCGCAGGTCATGGCTTTCTCCGAGGTTTATCAAGCGCTGCAAACGGGCGTCGTCGATGGTACGGAAAACCCGATCTCCAATCTGTATACCCAGAAAATGCATGAAGTTCAGAAGCACTTGACACTGACCGAGCATGGCTATCTGGGCTATGCCGTCATTGTTAACAAGAAGTTCTGGAACGGTTTGCCGGCGGATATTCGCAATCAACTGGATGAAGCCATGGTTCAGGCGACCCGCTACGCCAACCAGATCGCCAAGGTCGAAAACGACAGCGCACTGGAAAAGGTTAAGCAGAGCGGCAAGACGGCGGTTTACACGCCGACCAAGGAAGAGCGTCAGGCGCTCAAAAAAGCTTTGGTGCCGGTCCATCAGAAGATGGAAGGCCGGATTGGCAAGGAAGTTATCCAGGCTGTCTATAAAGACACCGGGTTCAAGCCGGATTCCCTGTAAGCCGTACTTGCAACAATTGATTCAGGGGCTGCGGCCCCTGAATCACACTGGGGGAAATTTCTCATGATCAATAAAGCGCTCAATCACCTCGAAGAGCTGCTGGTCACCTTCCTGATGGGAGCGGCCACGCTGATTATCTTCGTCTCCGTGATGCATCGCTACATGGCCGGGGTGGATATCCCTGGTTTGCAGGACTGGTTGCTGACACTCGACTTCGGGTGGACCCAGGAGCTCTGCATCATCATGTTCGTCTGGATGGCCAAGTTTGGCGCCGCCTATGGTGTACGCACCGGTATCCACGTCGGGGTCGATGTACTGATCAACCGCATGAATGACGGCATGCGCAGGAAATTCATCATCTTCGGCCTACTCGCCGGGGCGACATTTACCGGCATCGTGGCCGCACTGGGAATGCATTTCGTATGGGAAAACGGCGCGCATTACGCCATTTTCAGCTGGTTTGGGATCGATACGGGCGACAACTACGAAGGCCCGACTACGCCTGACCTCGAATGGCCGACCTGGATCGTTTACAGCGCCATTCCGCTCGGCACCTCGCTGATGTGCTTCCGCTTTTTGCAAGTGACCCGGGGCTTCATGAAGACAGGCGAACTGCCGCACCACGACCATGGTCACGTTGATGGACTGGAAGAAGAAGTCCCGCCAGTTGATTTCGATCCTTACGGCATGGACGACAACCTGCATATGCACGACCTCAAGCACAAGATGACCGGTGAGGCAAAAGGTGCGCCCAAGGATGCCGTAGAGAAGGGGGGCAAGCAATGAACGCGCTCGTTATTTTCAGCCTGCTGGCTGTGCTCATGCTCACCGGCATGCCGATCTCGATTTCGCTCGGCCTGACGGTACTGACCTTCCTCTTCACCATGACCGATGTGCCGCTTCAATCGGTCGCGCTCAAGCTATTCACCGGCATTGAGAAGTTTGAAATCATGGCCATTCCGTTCTTCATCCTGGCCGGCAACTTCCTGACCCACGGCGGGGTGGCGAAGCGGATGATCAACTTTGCCTCGAGCATGGTCGGGCACTGGTACGGTGGCCTCGGTTTGGCTGGTGTGCTGGCCTGTGCGCTGTTTGCTGCGGTCTCCGGCTCCAGCCCGGCAACGGTCGTCGCCATCGGCTCCATCCTGTTGCCGGCAATGGTCAAGGCTGGCTTTCCGAACAAGTTTGGGGCGGGCGTTATCGCCACCTCAGGTGCGCTCGGCATCCTGATTCCTCCGTCCATTGTCATGGTCATGTATTCGGTCGCCACCAACACTTCAGTCGGCGCCCTGTTCATGGCCGGTGTGGTGCCCGGCATTGCGCTGGCAATGACGCTCGGCGGCGTTACCTGGTATCGCGCCAAGAAGTTCAACTACCCGCGTCAGCCGAAAGCGACCTGGGGCGAGCGCTGGAAAGCCTTCCGGGCTTCGGTCTGGGGCTTGTTGTTGATCGTCGTCGTGATGGGCGGTATTTACTCCGGTGTCTTCACACCGACCGAAGCAGCAGCCATGTCTGCGGTCTACGCCTTTATTTGTGCCGTTTTCATCTACAAGGATTTGGGCCTGAAGGACGTGCCGAAGGTGCTGCTCAACTCGGCCAACATGTCGGCGATGCTGCTCTACATCATCACCAACGCCGTGTTGTTCTCCTTCATCATGACCAACGAGAACATTCCGCAGGCACTGGCTGACTGGATGCTGGGCAACGGGCTGGGCGTCATTACCTTCCTGCTCGCGGTCAATGTGATTTTGCTGCTTGCTGGCAACTTCATGGAGCCGTCGTCGATCGTCCTGATCTTCGCGCCGATTCTCTTCCCGGTTGCCGTCGCACTAGGCATCCACCCGGTGCACTTCGGCATCCTGATGGTCGTCAATATGGAGGTCGGGATGTGTCACCCGCCGGTCGGTCTCAATCTCTATGTCGCCTCGGGGATTACCAAGATGGGGATTACCGAGCTGACCGTCGCCGTCTGGCCGTGGCTGCTCTCCATGCTCGGCTTCCTTTTGGTGGTCACCTACTGGCCGGATCTGTCGCTCTGGCTGCCGCGGACAATGGGCATGCTTTAACGCCTCGCTACGCAACAACAAAAAGCCTCGACCATGGTCGGGGCTTTTTTCTGCCTGAATCAGACACTGCTGCGGTCAACCCCGAAAAACGCCTGAAATCCGTTTGTCATCGCCGCCTTCCCATGACGCTGGCCTTTCATGAATCACGAGCTGTCCAGCGAAGGGCTACTGGGCATGAATGTTCTCAGGCGTTTTCGGGTTGAGCAGGCGAACGACACGTTGATCATTTCACGTCATTGAGTGAGATGCGCTGAGCAAGAATGTGAAACTGCGCGAGCCAAGGCAATCGCGTAACTTTATTGAATTTTAGGCCGCCCTTGGCCGGCTGATTTTCGGGAGAAACCCAGTCCAAATCTCCAGGGAGCCACTGATTAATTCGCCATCCCTGCCTTCGCGGGAACGACGAAACGGATTGAATCAGTGCTTTCTGGGCTATCGAGAGGTTTACCAGATAAAGAAAACCAGCGTCCAGATGCTTGCCATCAGCCCAACCGGCAACAGCATTGCCAAAGCCGCTATGGTTTTTCGGCCGATGTTTCTGCTTGATTGAGCTGGGCAGGAAGTGATTTTGGGGTGCAGGATTAATTGCAAAGCCAGCCATAGGCTGCCGAGACAGCCGGCGGCGAGCAGCGTAATCCGGAAATACGGCAGCCAGCCGAGCCAGAGGTGTTCGGCTTTCAGGTGGCTGACGGTGAGCATCGACAGGCCGAGGATGACGCTGGCGGCAGCGAGCGGGGTGAGCGCCAGGGTAAAGCGTTGCCAGTTGAGGGCTTCGGTTTTGAGCAGGCGGGCGGCGATGGCGGGGCCGATCAGCAGCAGGCTG
>CAZLPR010000061.1:0-3756 GCA_964561415.1 uncultured Dechloromonas sp.
CACTGCTGGCAGTGCATGAACAGGTCGTCGGACAGGCACCCCTGGCAGTGGATGTCGGCGGCGGTGAGATTTTCGGCGTTGGGCAGCACGCCCTTGCCGGCCGTGCCGCCCTTGTACAGATTGGCCAGCTTTTCCTTCAGCTTGGCGTTGCCGTCCCGGTCGGCCAGGCGCATTGTGGCGGCGTGGTGGCAATCGCGGAGCAGGGGCAGCAGATGTCTCGCCGCCAGAGATTGTTGCCAGGCGCTATGCATGGGCTGGCGATGATTCAAGGAGCAAGTCCTGCAAACAACGCACGGCCTCGTCGAGGCGGCTGTAGCGTAGCTCATAGGCCGGGCAGATGGCCGCGATGTCGGCGACGGCGGCAAAAGAAACCGGACCGAGCAAGGCGTAGTTGAAACTGTTGAAGGCCAGTCGGGTAAATGTCTGTTCCGGCGCCTGAGGTTTCAGGCTGAGTTCAGCGCCCGCCTCGTACTTCGGGAAAATGACCAGTGCCGGTTTGGCTGATTTTCGTACTGCGGCAACACTCTTTTCGTCCGGCGCCAGATGCGCCACATCACCCTTGCGGGTTGCCTTGAAAGTGGGTCCAAGCCAGGCCTCATCCGAGAACGAACGGATGACGTCGATCGACTGGTTTTTCAGGGCGACAGGCTTCAGCATCGGCAGCAGGTGGCCGGTCTCGGGATCAAGGACACCGAATTCATCCGAGAGCAAGCGAAAGCCGCGCAGCATCAGCGCTGCTGATAATGTGCTCTTCCCCGAGCCGGGCACTGCGGCCATGATTACGGCACGATCACCCAAAGCGAGCGCCCCGGCGTGTAGCAGGACATATTGGTTGAAGCGCTGCGCGAAGCACCAGTTAATCCCCCATTCAAACATCGGCAGTGCATCCGACAAAGGGAATGGGTCAAACGGGTGAACGCCATCAATCGTGAAGTGGACCGTTGGCCGAATCAATTGGCGGGCAAGCGAACCGGGGTGAAGGCGCACATGGAAATCGGAAAATGGTTCATCTTCAATGAAGCGGAAAGCGCGATAAACGACTTTGAGCGATTCCTCAAAGCGAGTGTCGCGAGCCACGACTTTGACCCGGCAGGCGCCGTAGTCGAGGTTCAGGCTAGTTGCCTCGAGCGCTGAGGAAAGTTTGGAGAGGGGGAGAGTGCCGAATGTTCCGTCTTGGGTGCTCATTCGCTAAGCATACCAATTTCGCTGAGCATTCCAAAAAACTCACCAATGGCGCTGGAGTCGGGGTCCAGTTCGTATTCGTCCCGTAACACCTGCTTGAGCCGCATCGATGATACGGGGCCGCCATCAGAAAGTTCCGCGATGATGTCTGCGATCACGGTGGCTGAAGGCGGTAACAGGTGTGATTCCCAGGATTCGGAATCAAAAACAACCATCGCATCACCGAGCCGCCTAATTGTTAGGCGGCTCTGAGGGTTAGGCACCGAAGGCAATTAGTTCAAAATGTTGGTTGTGGGCACCTGCCCGCCTGGGGTGATGGAGTTCCAGCAACTACCGCCTGCGATAGGAGCAGCAACGAGCTGCTCACTCCCGAGATAAACAAATAACTGTGGCGAGGTCGTAGTGGAGTTCAGGTATTTAGTATGGTCCACTAGCAAATAGTAATATTGTTTTGGGTTAAAGCTAGTTGCGCCTTGCCCTGTGTTGATGTTGCCGGGAACTTTGGAAACTGTATTGCCAATAACTTGATACCAGGTGCCGCCAAGATTAAACGCATTGGGGAATGTTGTACCCCCGCTTCCAGTAGTCTGAATTGTCACATTCTCGACTCTGTAACGAACCCATATATCCGTGCCGCTAGCCGAATCCAATGCGCCTGGAGGTTGGGTGTCAGCTGCCAGCGTCGCACTCTTTTCTTTGCAGGTGATACTTGCCGCAGCTACGGCAGCACCTGTAGGGAGTGTAAATAACACCGGCGCACCCGCCACTGCTTTAAGAATGCCGCGGCGACGTTGTTTTTTTTGTTCTTCGGATGGTGAGTGTGTCATTTGGTAACCCTTCTAATCTGTATCAAGTGCCATCTGGATGCAGCCTAACCCTGAAACTTTCAGTCGCACCGGAATTAATTCACATTTTCTTGGTTGAGTTAAGCAAAGTTTAAGCCAAATGCTATTTGTATTTGTTTATCAACAGCTTGTGATTGATTGGTAAGTGGCTTTGAAAGTTTTAGGGGCTTTGTGTAAAAAAATTCGACACAAATCATCCTTTTGTCATTGAATTGCCAGTCCTTCGAGCAGATAACTGGCCGGAATTGCATAGGTGATCCCCGAAGGGTGACTAAGTGCAGACTCCTTTGTTCCCTTGACGAAAACCATGTTGATGATGCCGATGACCTCGCCGGACTCCTGGTCAAACACCGGGCTGCCGCTATTTCCCGGGTAAGCCGTGGCATCAAGCTGAAAGATATTGAACGTTCCATTTTTGATACTACGAATTACTTTTGCGTTAAGTTGCCGAGCATTGCTACCGGGCAGGACGATAGGGGTGATCGAGGAAACCATGCCACGGTGTGTCACCGGTGAAAAACCGAGGGCGCCGCCAATTGGAAAGCCGGTAAATGCGATTAACTGGCCTTCACGGACCGTTTCAGAGCTTCCTATTTTTAGGGCGGGAAGTGCGTTTCCTTCGATTCTGAGCACCGCGAGATCATGGTTGCGGTCTCGGCTGACCAGTACGGCTCGCCGAATCTGCGTTTCACCGCTGGCATTGCGCGCTTGTATGACCAAAACTGGTGCGTCGAGGTCGCTGGCCTCTGGTACGACATGGGCATTGGTGGCGACTAGATTGCCGTTGGTGATCACGAACCCCGTGCCGTGCAACACAAATTGCGGGCTATGAGTTTTTTTGTAGGTGCCGACCACAACAATTGAAGGTTTGATCCGTTCAATGGTGTCCGAAATATCGGCGAGCGCCTGGCCTGTGCCCAGATAGGCGAGGCTGGCCAGCAGAAAATTGAGAGCGTGCTTCACATTAGCCTGCGCAGGGTAATTTTTGTTAACTCGGGAGAGGGATCCGTAATTGCCGGGTCAAACGGATGCTCCTCGCGCTTGAAAATATCCCGAATGCGTTTTACATAACCTTGGGTTTCCGGGTAGGGCGGCACGCCGGCATAGCGGTTAACTGTGCCTTCGCCGGCGTTATAAGCGGCGGCGACGAGGGATACGTCGCCTTTGAAATAGGCGAGCAGCCAGCGCAGATAGGAGAGTCCGCCACGAATATTTTGTTCCGGGTCGAACGGTTTTCGTACATTGAAGCGTTCAGCGGTTTCAGGAATCAATTGCATGAGTCCCTGGGCATTTTTGGGCGATACCGCCGCTGGGTTGAAGTTGGATTCAGCCCGAATAATCGCCATTACCAGCCTGGGGTAAACGCCATACTCCGGCGCCAGTTTGAGGACTAGATCCATTACCTTTCGCTGCTCCGGCGAGGCCAGGGCAACAATATCCTGGCCGTTCCTGTCATGCTCGTCCGGTACGTTGAGACAGGCAGGTTGCGGGCTGATCGGTTCACCGACCTGGCGGAGCAGACGTTGTGATAAAGCATCTCCCTGTTGCGCCGCCATGGCGAAAAAATAGGCGGCAGTGGCATCGTCGCGCGCAATACCACGCCCGTTGGCATACATCCAGCCGAGGTTGTACTGCGCCTCCATGTCACCCAAACGTGAGGCTTCGCAATAAAGCTGTACCGCTTTTTCCGGATCACGCGGCGTGCCGTTGCCGTACTCATAGTCACGGG
>CAZLPR010000061.1:3766-7624 GCA_964561415.1 uncultured Dechloromonas sp.
TTCACTACGCAGGTTTGCTGCGGTCTCGCCCGTTGAAAGTTCCGCGAGCACTGGCTTGCTGAAGGCGCTAATGGCAAGCAGGGCGTAAAGCGCCCAAGGTTTGGGCTGGAACTGCTTTAACCTTGAACGGTTCATCGGATTCTCCTTACAGGCGCCAGATGTCGATCCCGGAATCGGCAAAGGCCGAGATGTCGAACATGCTTTTGACGTCGGTGATGACGCCATCATCTTTCAGTTTAGACAAGAAGTCGGCGGCTGGCCGAATTTTGAATTCACGGTGGTTGACCGCAGCAACGATAGCCGCTGCCTTTGGTAAATCATCCCAGGCAACGAGATCGACCGCGTATTCGTGATGTGCTTCCTTGGTGTCGGCGACCGGATCGTGAACGATGACCTTGGCACCATAGGATTCGAGTTCCCGGATCACGTCGATGACACGCGAATTGCGCAGGTCGGGGCAGTTTTCCTTGAAGGTCAAACCCAGCACAATGATTGGGCAATCCTTGACCGGGTGGCCGCGACGGATCAGTTGCTTGATCGTTTTTTCGGCGATGAACTTGCCCATGCCGTCGTTGATGCGGCGGCCAGCCAGAATCACTTCCGGGTGATAGCCGAGCTTCTGTGCCTTGTGGGTCAGATAATAGGGATCAACGCCGATGCAGTGACCGCCGACCAAACCCGGCCGGAAGGGCAGGAAGTTCCATTTGGTGCCGGCAGCCTGCAAGACTTCGAGCGTGTCGATGCCAATTTTGTCGAAGATGATCGACAACTCGTTCATCAGGGCGATATTCAAGTCGCGCTGGGTGTTTTCGATGACCTTGGCGGCTTCGGCGACTTTGATGTTGGAGGCTGGGTAAACGCCGGCGGTGATGATGCTGCCGTAGATTTCTGCCACGGTGGCCAGGGTTTCCGGCGTGTCACCGGAAACGACCTTGACGATTTTGGTGACGGTGCGTTCCTTGTCACCCGGATTGATGCGTTCCGGTGAGTAACCTACGAAGAAATCTTTCTTCCAGGTCTTGCCCGATTCGCGCTCAATGATCGGAATGCAGACTTCTTCAGTCGCGCCGGGGTAAACGGTTGATTCAAAAACGACAATAGCGCCTTGCTTGAGATTCTGCCCAACGGCTTTTGACGAACCGACCAGCGGGCTGAAATCCGGTTGGTGCGCATCGTCGACCGGTGTTGGTACGGCCACAATGACGAAATCAGCCTCTTTCAATGCGGCCGGGTTGGTGCCGACTTCAAGCAGTGTCGCCGCTTTCAGATCTTCAGTGCTGACCTCACCGGTCGGGTCGATGAAACGCTGGTAAGACGCCACTTTATCAATCGAAAGATCGAAACCGATCGTGCGGAATTTTTTTCCAAACTCGACAGCGAGTGGCAAACCCACGTAACCCAAACCCACTACAGCAATGGTTGTCATTATTTTCACCTGTTAGTTAGAAGTCATAATGGTTGGTCAAAAATTCAAAGCTCTTTTTGTAATTTGCTGACCTCGGCCTGGTTCGGGAATTTGTCACCCAACTTGGCGATTGCCTCCAACTCCTTACGCGCCTCGTCCTTCTTGCCGCTATTGATCAAAACCTTGGCGAGATTGAGCTGGATGGCAGCTGCTTGGGGGGTAATGGTCAGGGCTTGCCGCAACATCGCGATCGCCTTCACGGTTTCGCCCTTGTCGGCCAGCAGCATGGCCAGGGTGTCCATGAATGGCGGCTGATTCGGCGAGAGCTGAGTGGCCTTTTCGGCGTATTCAATCGCCTTGGGCGACTTCAGTTGGCCGGAAACCCAGGCCAGATTGTTTAAAATCAACGGGTTATTGGGTTGTATTTCCAGCGCCGTCCGATAATATTGCGCCGCGAGTGCGTATTCCTTGCGCGCGATGGCAACGTCCCCTGAATGGAGGCGGAAGGCGATGTCTTTCGGGTGTTCCTTGCGCCAGGTTGCGGCTATTTCCGCCGCTTCTGCGGCGTTTCCGGCGGCGAGCAGGGTCGAGTGCAATTTGATCGCCAATTGCGGATCAGCGACTTGTTTCAGGCCCGTTCGGTAAGCTTTGATCGAATCTGGCCAATTTTTCCCAGTAGCGTAAATATCGCCTTCAAGGATAAAGCCCAGGGATTCTTTCGGTCTTTGTTTTTGCACCTCATGGGCGATGTTCAGCGCATCATTCGGTTTTTTCTCATCCAGTGCCAGCAAGATCAAACCGCGTTGCGCTTCAACCAGATCGGGCTTGATCTCCAGCGCCTTCTTCAGGCTTTTCGCTGCTTCATCCTTGTTTTTGTTGATCAGATTGATTTCTGCCAGACGCATCTGGGGCAGCGGCGAGGCTGGCTGCAAGGCAGCCAGGTTTCCGTAGGCCGTCAATGCCTGATTGAAATCGCCCAAAAACTGCTGGGTGCGGCCCAGCGCATCGAGAAGTTCGGGTTTGTCGGGAATGGCGGCGACGGCATCGTTGGTTGCGGTCAACGCCTTTTTTCCCTCTTTTTTGTTGAGGTAAAACTGAATCAAGGCCAGACGCGGCGCCAGTTCAGTTGGGTTGGCGCTGACTGCCTTGCCGATCAAGCCTGAAATTTCGTCCGTCGTGCCACCCGCCGCCGCCTTTAGTTCGGCGATGGCCAGCATGGCCTGGATATTCTTGGGATCGGCTGCCAGCACGGCTTCAAAGCGCTTGCGGGCGTCATCCGTTTTTTTCTCGGCAAGATCAAGCGCCGCAAGGTTAGCTGCGGCAGGGAAAAATCCGGGGTTGATGCTTAGCGCCTTTTCAAAACTTTGGCGCGCGCCGGGAATGTCTTTTTTACTGAGCAGCGTGCGAGCCCGCAGATTGTAGGTGGCGGCGTTGCCGGGCTGTTTTTTCTCCAGGCTATCAATTGCCTTCAGGGCTTTATCGGCCTGATTGGTGCGCAGATAGGCTGCTATCAGAGCCAGGTCAGCCGTGATGCCCTTGTCGGTTGCCGTGATCTGTTCCAACTCATCGAACCCGCCGGTAATATTGCCTTGCGCCATATGGGCGAGGGCCAGCGAAGTTTGCTTGGCAGCGTCATCGGGGGCGAGTTTAGTCGCCTTGGAGAGGTATTCAACTGCCTTGTCAGTGTTGCCATTTTGCAGAAAAGTCTCGCCGGCAATACTCAGGAAAGTGGAGTCATTTTCGATGCGACTTAACACCGGTTCCAGGCTGGCCAGCGCTTTGGCTGGTTGTCCGGTGCGCAGATAGCTTGAAATCAACAGCTTGCGTGCCAAGGCTAATTCAGGCGTTTGCTGAATCGCCTTGCTCAAATAATTTTCAGCCTGAAGGTAAGCGCGCAGTTGATATTCGACCGCGCCGGCAAGTTGCAGGCCATTCGAATTGTTGGGTGCAATTTTCAGTAATTGCTGGGCCAATTCGCGTGCCGCCTTGTAATCCTTGCGTTGATATTTTGCCTGGGCATCGAGGTAAATGGTTTGTGGATGCTTGGGCGCCACCTTCTTCAGGGCATCAATTTGCGCGATGGCTTCATCGAGTTTCCCCTGCTGGTAGAGGTTGGTGATCAGCGCTGAATGGGCGAGCAGAAAATCGGGTTTGGTTTCAATCGCCTTGCGGTAAAGGGCCGCGGCACCTGCCTGATCACCCTTGACGGAGAGGAGCGAACCGCTCATTAACTGGGCTTCATGATTTCTCGGGTTTTTGGCTAAAACCTCATTGACGATGGCTTCTGCCTCATCGAATTTTTGTGTGCTGGCCTTGAGCCGGGCGTTGACCAATTGCGCCGGAGCGAAGTCGGGCTTGCTGGCCAGCGCTGCCGCCAATTCGGACTGCGCCTTTTCACGATTCCCCTGCGCCGCATAAGCTGCGCTCAGAGTTGTCTTCAGGGAGGCCAGCGG
>CAZLPR010000061.1:7654-8960 GCA_964561415.1 uncultured Dechloromonas sp.
CCTTCCGGGCTTGCCCGGTGGCCAGCAGTGTTTTGGCCAGTAGCGGAATGGTCTGCTCGGGGGCGTATTTCCGCTCCAGCGCCTTGCGCAGTTCAACTTCGGCGCCGGCCATATCACCGCTTTCAAAAAGCGCCTGGCCGAGAAGAAAGCGCGCTTCACCCAGGTTTGGGTCTTTTTGCAAGGCGTTCTTCAACTGAATGACGGCCGCTTTGCTGTCATTTTTGGTCAAAAAATCCTTGCTCGAAGCAATCAGCGATTCCGCACTGTCGCCACTACAACCGCCAAGAAAAAACGTCAGCAGGGCTGCAGAAAGGGCGCTGGAAATAATGGAGCGTTGTTTTTTCATGGACGTTTCCTTAAATGTGGGCGTCTATTTCAAACCCAGGCGATGCATCAAGTCGTAAAGTGTCGGGCGGCTGACGCCGAGAATTTCGGCGACACGCACCATGTTGCCGTTGGCGCGGCTGAGAGCAGTAACAATGGCATTGCGCTCGGCTTCTTCGCGAATACGCCGCAGGTCGATAAATTCCGAAAGGTTGGCCTCAATGTGATCAAGGCCAATTTCCTCCCGCGTGATCTGCAGGCCGTCGGCCATGATCACGGCGCGTTTGATGCAATTTTCAATTTCGCGAACGTTGCCCGGCCAAGTGTGCAGCTCAATGGCCCGCGTTGCTTCTTCAGAAAGCGTCATGTTGCCGCGGTTCTGCTCAGCCGCAAAGCGTCGGACAAAAGCATGGGCCAGCAAGGCTGCATCGCCGTTGCGCTCGCGCACCGGGGGAATATTGATGACGATCTCAGCCAGTCGATAGAAAAGATCTTCGCGGAAACGGCCTTCCTTGATCAGCGCCTTCAAATTTTGATGCGTCGCGCCGACGATGCGCACATCGACCGGGATTTCCTGCCGGCCGCCCAGACGCTCAACCACCCGTTCCTGCAGGAAGCGCAACAACTTGGCTTGCAAGGCATGCGGCAAGTCGCCGATTTCATCCAGCATCAGGGTGCCGCCGTTAGCGCTTTCGATCTTGCCCGGCGTTGTTTTGGCCGCGCCGGTAAAGGCGCCTTTTTCGTAGCCGAAAAGCTCACTTTCCAGCAGATTGTCGGGAATGGCCGCACAGTTGATGGCGACAAAACGCTCGCTTTTTCGCGGTGAGGCTTCGTGCACGCCACGGGCCAAAACTTCTTTGCCGGTGCCGCTTTCACCCAGCAACAACACGGTGGCATTGCTATTCGCCACTTTTTCGATGGTGCGGCACACGCGCAGCATTTCACTGCTCCGCGTGATCAGGCCAGCCAGTGCCGCCGGGTG
>CAZLPR010000062.1:0-8842 GCA_964561415.1 uncultured Dechloromonas sp.
GCCGGTCATCGCCTTGCCGCGACGGCCGTTGTCAAGCAACGAGTCAACAGACTCCTGCAACATCCGCTTTTCATTGCGAACGATGATTTCCGGCGCCTTCAACTCGAGCAGTCGCTTCAGGCGGTTATTCCGGTTAATGACTCGGCGGTATAGATCGTTCAAATCCGAGGTAGCAAAACGACCACCATCAAGCGGGACCAGCGGACGCAGATCCGGCGGCAAAACCGGGAGAACTTCGAGAATCATCCAGTCCGGCTTGATGCCGGATTTCTGGAATCCCTCAAGAATTTTCAGTCGCTTGGCCAGTTTTTTGTTCTTGGCTTCGGAGCCGGTTACTTCCAGTTCGGCGTGGAGTGACTCAACTTCGCTCGGCAAATCGAGATTGCGCAACAACTCGCGAATACCCTCGGCCCCCATGAAAGCCACGAACTCATCGCCGTGCTCTTCCATCATCTCCAGATACTGCTCTTCGGTGAGCAATTGAGCACGCTGAAGGTTGCTCACCATACCCGGGTCGGTGACGACGTAGGCTTCGAAATAGAGGACGCGTTCGATATCGCGTAGCGTCATATCGAGCACCATGCCAAGGCGGGAGGGCAGCGATTTCAGGAACCAGATGTGGGCGGTCGGCGAGGCCAGTTCAATGTGACCCATGCGGTCACGACGAACTTTAGCCAGCGTCACTTCAACGCCACACTTTTCACAGATCACACCACGGTGCTTGAGGCGTTTGTACTTACCGCACAAGCATTCGTAATCCTTGATTGGACCAAAAATTTTGGCACAAAACAGGCCATCACGCTCAGGCTTGAAGGTGCGGTAGTTAATGGTCTCCGGCTTCTTGACCTCACCGTAGGACCAGGAACGGATCTTTTCGGGCGAAGCGAGACCAATGGTAATCGCGTCAAATTCCTCTTCCGCCGTTACCTGCTTGAATAAATCGAGCAATGCTTTCATCTTTTAACTCCCAGCCCTAAATCAGTAACGTTCCAGATCGATGTCGATCGCCAGCGAACGAATTTCCTTGACCAGCACGTTGAAGGATTCCGGCATGCCGGCATCAATTCTGTGCTCGCCCTTGACGATGTTTTCGTAAACCTTGGTTCGGCCATTCACATCATCCGACTTCACCGTCAGCATTTCCTGCAAGACATAGGATGCACCGTAAGCTTCCAGAGCCCACACTTCCATTTCACCGAAGCGCTGACCACCGAACTGCGCCTTGCCGCCCAGCGGCTGCTGAGTGACCAGTGAATACGGACCGGTTGAACGGGCGTGCATCTTGTCATCGACCAAGTGATGCAGTTTCAGGTAATGCATATACCCCACCGTGACCGGACGATCAAAAGCCTCACCCGTACGACCATCAAACAAGGTCATTTGACCGGACGATGGCATACCGGCGAGTGCCAACATGGCTTTGATTTCCTCTTCCTTGGCCCCGTCGAAAACCGGGGTTGCAAACGGTACGCCAGTCTTCAGATTGGAGGCCATTTCCATCACCTCGACGTCATTCAATTCATCGAGATTTTCAGATTTGCCGCTGGAGTTATAGATCTGATCCAGGAAGCCGCGCACTTCCTTAACACTGCCTTGAGCCCGCAGCATGGCGCCGATCTTGTGACCGAGCCCTTTGGCCGCCAAGCCCAGGTGAACTTCAAGAATTTGGCCAACGTTCATCCGTGAAGGCACACCTAGCGGATTGAGCACAATATCAACCGGACTCCCATCAGCCATATGGGGCATATCTTCTACTGGCAGGATGCGCGACACAACACCCTTGTTACCGTGACGACCAGCCATCTTGTCACCCGGTTGCAGACGACGCTTCACCGCCACATAAACCTTGACCATCTTCTGAACACCCGGCGGCAGCTCATCGCCCTGGGTCAATTTCTTGCGCTTGGCTTCAAAAGCCAGATCGAAATCTTTACGTGCCTGCTCTAGGCCATCCTTGACCTGCTCCAACTGGAGCGCGACGTCGTCCTCGGCAAGACGAATATCGAACCAGTGGTGCGGATCCATACTGTCCAGGTAGACCTGATCAATGACTGTCCCCTTGGCCAGCTTTTTCGGCCCGCCATTGGCCTTTTTGCCAAGAATCAGACGGCCGACTCGGGCAAACGCATCGCGCTCAACGATACGCATCTGATCAGCCAGATCCAACTTGTAATGCCGCAAATGCTCATCGATGATTGACTGCGCACGCTTGTCGCGCTCAATGCCCTCGCGGGTAAAGACCTGAACATCGATCACCGTACCCGCGATGCCCGACGGCACGCGCAATGAGGTGTCTTTAACGTCAGAGGCTTTCTCGCCAAAAATGGCGCGCAACAGCTTTTCTTCCGGCGTCAACTGGGTCTCACCCTTCGGTGTCACCTTGCCAACAAGGACATCGGCCGCTTCAACTTCGGCACCAATGTAAACGATACCCGACTCATCCAGGCGCGATAGCTGGGATTCTCCCAAAGAGGCGATATCGCAAGTAATTTCCTCTGGGCCGAGCTTCGTATCGCGAGCCACAACAGTCAGCTCTTCGATATGAATCGAGGTATAACGATCTTCTGCAACGACACGCTCGGAGATCAAAATCGAATCTTCAAAGTTGTAGCCATTCCACGGCATAAAGGCGATCAGCATATTCTGACCAAGAGCAAGCTCTCCTTTATCGGTAGAAGCGCCGTCAGCCACCACATCACCCCGTGCAATATAGTCACCGACTCGAACCATTGGCCGTTGATTGATGTTGGTATTCTGATTGGAACGGGTGTACTTCATCAAATTGTAAATATCGACCCCGACCTCACCAGCAATCGTCTCGTCATCATTGACGCGAACAACGACGCGAGCTGCATCGACATAATCAACCGTACCACCCCGTCGAGCCACCACAGCAGTACCTGAGTCGACAGCAACCGTACGCTCAATACCGGTGCCAACCAACGGCTTTTCCGGGCGCAGGCAGGGAACGGCCTGGCGTTGCATATTCGCGCCCATCAAGGCACGGTTCGCGTCATCATGCTCAAGGAATGGAATCAACGAAGCGGCAACAGAAACAATCTGGCTCGGCGCCACATCCATATACTGCACACGGCCCGGCTCGGCCAGAATGGTTTCGCCTTTTTCGCGACAGGTCACCAGATCGTCGGAGAGACAGCCGGTGTCATCAAGCGGCGAATTGGCCTGAGCGACAACGTAGTTACCCTCTTCGATGGCAGACAGGTATTCGATGTCGTTCGTAACCTTCGAGTCAACAACCTTGCGATAGGCTGTTTCGATAAAACCGTAGGCATTGACGCGGGCAAACAAAGCCAGGGAATTGATCAGGCCAATGTTCGGACCTTCAGGCGTTTCAATTGGGCAAACACGGCCGTAATGAGTCGGATGCACGTCGCGAACCTCAAAACCGGCTCGTTCGCGCGTCAGACCACCTGGACCAAGCGCGGAAACACGACGTTTATGCGTGATTTCCGATAGCGGATTGGTTTGATCCATAAACTGCGAGAGTTGGCTGGAACCGAAAAACTCCTTGACTGCAGCGCTAATCGGTTTGGCATTGATCAGATCGTGCGGCATCAGGTTGTCGGATTCAGCTTGCGACAAACGCTCCTTGACCGCCCGCTCAACCCGCACCAGACCGGCACGGAACTGATTCTCCGCCAGTTCACCCACAGAGCGAACACGGCGATTACCCAAGTGATCAATATCGTCGATTTCACCACGGCCATTGCGCAGATCAACCAGAATTTTGATGACTTCGACAATGTCACGCGGCGACAACGTCAACTGCTCGCGTGCTTCAACATTGGCCCCCAAAGGCTTGATCTTGGCGGCCAATGCTTCGGCATCTTCGCGCGTCATGTTCTCGCACAAAGCCCGTGGGCCATGCGGCAGCAAAGCGACCAGATCCTGAATAACAGGTAACGAAAAACCAGATCCTTCGGACAGGTTTTTCAACGCAGCCTCGGCGCGCGAGGCCAAACCACGCACCATCACTTTGTATTCGACAACATCCTTGCGGCCCAAGCGGCGATTAAACTTCATCCGCCCAACACCAGAGAGGTCGTAGCGCTCATCAGAGTAGAAAAGACCTCTAAAGAGTATCTCAACCGCTTCTTCTGTCGGAGGCTCACCGGGACGCATCATGCGATAAATTGCAATACGCGCCGCTTGACGCGAGGCAGTTTCATCGGCACGCAGGGTGTTGGAAATGAAAGCACCACGATCGAGCTCGTTGGTATAAAGCGTCTCGACGGTCGTAATTTCCGCTTCACGTAAACTAGCCAAAAGCGTTTCAGTTATCTCATCATTGGCGTTAGCGACCACTTCACCGGTCGCCTTGTCAATAATGTTGTGCGCAACGACGCGACCAATAATGAAGTCTTCTGGCACAACGATTTGCTTGATACCTGCCGCGGCGATATCGCGAATATGTTTGGCGGTAATTCGCTTATCTTTGGCGACGATAACCGTGCCATCGGGTGCCACATAATCAAAGCGAGCCACTTCGCCGCGCAGACGTTCGGCGATCAGCGTAAACTCAACTTTATCCTTACCCAGCAGGAAGGTATCGAAGTCAAAGAATTCAGCGAGTATTTCCTCGGACGACATGCCAATTGCCTTAAGCAACGTCGTGACCGGCATCTTGCGCCTGCGGTCAACGCGGAAAAACAGCGTATCTTTAGGATCAAACTCAAAATCCAGCCAGGAACCACGGTAAGGAATAACACGCGCCGAAAACAGCAATTTCCCCGAACTATGCGTCTTGCCGCGGTCATGCTCAAAAAAGACGCCCGGCGAACGATGCAACTGGGAAACAATGACACGCTCCGTGCCATTAATAACGAAAGAACCATTCGTCGTCATCAGGGGAATTTCGCCCATGTAGACTTCCTGCTCCTTAACCTCCTTGACCGTATCCGGCGCCTCGCGATCCATGATTACAAGGCGAACTCGCGCCCGTAGCGACGAAGCAAAGGTCAGCCCGCGCTGATGGCATTCAGAGACGTCGAAAGCGGGCTCGCCAAGCATAAAGCTGACAAACTCCAGACGGGCATTTCCGGAATGCGAAACGATCGGAAAGATCGAGGTAAACGCAGCTTGCAAGCCTTCGTTTTTGCGTTTTTCCGCAGGAACTCCCGATTGCAAAAAGGCAGCGAAGGATTCGAGCTGAGTCGCAAGCAGGAAAGGAACATCAAGCACGCTAGCGCGCTTGGCGAAGCTCTTGCGAATGCGCTTCTTCTCGGCGAAGGAGTAAGTCATGGTAACTCCGTGAAGGTAAAATCAAACGTTAAACCTGTTAAAACAGGCAAACGCAAACAAGCTCTCCTCCCTTTCGGGGAGCAGGAAAGCATTGTTTGCGTTTGCCAATTGGCTTTAATCAAGTTCGTTTTCTATATCCGTAAAACCTGCAATGCAAAGCACAAAAAGGCTGGCGGTAAAGCCGCCAGCCCCTATGCCAAAAGTCAATTACTTGACTTCGACCTTAGCGCCAGCATCTTCAAGTTGCTTCTTGAGGGCTTCTGCATCAGCCTTGGAAATGCCTTCCTTGACAGCCTTCGGAGCGCCGTCAACCAAGTCTTTAGCTTCTTTGAGGCCCAAACCGGTTACTGCACGCACTACTTTAATTACTTCGACTTTCTTGTCACCACAAGCGTTCAACATAACGGTGAATTCAGTCTGCTCTTCAACAACAGCAGCTGCAGCGCCAGGACCGGCAACGGCCATGCTAGCGGCGGAAACGCCAAATTTTTCTTCAAACGCCTTAACCAGATCGTTCAGATCCATCACGGTCATGGCGCCAACGGCTTCCAGGATGTCGTCTTTGCTAATTGCCATTTTAAATAACTCCTAATTCAGTTCTTAAGCGGTAGGGATTAAGCAGCTGCTTCTTCGCGCTGCTTGGCCAGTGCAGCCAGACAACCAGCAAAGCCGGAAACCGGAGCTTGCATGATGCCCAACAGCTTGGCGAGCAACTCGTCGCGGCTCGGAATAGAGGCAAGCGCCTGCACACCGGCTTTGTCGAGCACGTTACCGGCATAGCTACCGGCTTTAAGCACTAACTTATCGTTGGTTTTAGCGAAATCGCTAAGCACCTTCGCCGCTGCTACCGGATCAGCCGATACGCTATAAATCAGCGGACCAACCATATGATCGGCCAAGCCGGCAAACGGGGTGCCAGCCACAGCGCGACGGACCAGGGTATTTTTCAGCACACGCAGATAGACGCCAGACTCACGAGCCTTTTTACGCAGCACGGTGAGGTGAACCACCTCAATGCCACGATATTCAGCAATCGCGATAGTCTGCGCATTAGCTACTTGTGCCGACACCTCAGCCACAACAGCTTTTTTGTCGTTCAGATTGAGACCCACAGGCCCTTCCTCCTTTCAAGTCATAACACGACAGGGAAATTCCTGCCGCACCTACGGCGACCTGAACCAGAAGCTATGTCGTCCGCTCTCGCGGACGACAAGAAATCTTGTTCTGGGGCACCGTCTGCGCAGGAAGCTTTCGCTATTAAGTCCAGTTCAGGACACCTGCGGTCTTTGACGATCAGATGACCAACGCAAAAGCGCCAGCCATCGTCCCAAAGTTCTTTATGCCAACAAGGAAGCCTGATCGACGCGTACGCCGGGGCCCATTGTGGCGGAAACTGCAATTTTCCGAAGGTACTGCCCCTTGGAAGTAGCCGGCTTGGCACGAGTCAAGGCCTCTACCAGCGCTTTCAGATTGCTTTGCAGGCTTTCAACCGTAAACGATGCACGACCGATCGTTGCATGAACGATACCGGCCTTATCTGTACGATATTGAACCTGACCAGCCTTGGCATTTTTAACTGCAGTAACTACATCCATCGTTACCGTACCGACTTTCGGGTTCGGCATCAGACCGCGCGGTCCTAGAATTTGGCCAAGCTGACCGACAATCCGCATGGCATCCGGCGTTGCAATAACCACATCAAAATTCAGATTACCCGCCTTGACTTCAGCAGCCAAATCATCAAAGCCAACCACCTCGGCACCTGCAGCCTTAGCAGCTTCTGCCTTTTCGCCTTGAGCGAAAACGGCAACGCGCACTGACTTACCGGTACCAGCCGGCAGAACAACCGACCCACGAACAACCTGATCAGATTTACGTGCATCAACGCCGAGACTGACGGCAACGTCAATCGACTCATCAAATTTGGCCGTCGCAGTTTCCTTGGCCAAGGTCAAGGCCTCTTGAACCGGGTAAGGTTTTTGCACGACAATTTTGCCCTGCAGTGCTTTTTGTTTTTTACTTAACTTAGCCATGATCAGAGCCCCTCCACCGTAATGCCCATCGAACGCGCGGAACCGGCGATAGTGCGCACGGCCGCATCCATATCCGAAGCTGTCAAATCGGGCATTTTGGCTTTTGCGATATCCTCAATCTGGGCACGCGTAATCTTGCCGACCTTATCAAGATGTGGCTTGGCAGATCCGGACTTAATACCGACCGCCTTCTTGATCAAAATTGTTGCCGGCGGAGTCTTCATCACGAAAGTGAAAGACTTGTCCGCAAAAGCAGTAATCACAACAGGAATTGGCAAGCCCGGCTCAACACCTTGCGTCTGGGCATTAAAAGCCTTGCAGAACTCCATGATATTCAGACCGCGCTGGCCTAGTGCAGGACCAATCGGCGGGGATGGATTGGCCTTACCAGCAGGTACTTGTAGCTTAATGTAGCCAACAATTTTTTTCGCCATAACGGCTCCTAATAAATGAGTATTAGCGCGTTTTTGTCAGACTGCAGCCTGACTACAGACGCTCCTCTTTCCAAATAAATGGGCATTCGACACGCCCAAATTACTCAATCAGGCCTTTTCAACCTGACTGAATTCAAGCTCAACCGGCGTTGCCCGACCAAAGATAGTCACAGAAACACGCAGCCGATTTTTTTCGTAATTGGCATCTTCAACCGAGCCATGAAAATCAGTAAATGGACCTTCT
This sequence comes from uncultured Dechloromonas sp., assembly GCA_964561415.1. GTDB lineage: Bacteria > Pseudomonadota > Gammaproteobacteria > Burkholderiales > Rhodocyclaceae > Azonexus. The sequence goes on from CAZLPR010000062.1 coordinate 7,974, forward strand.
TTGACACGAACCAACTCACCGACTTCAAACAGAAATTTCGGACGCGGCTTTTCAACGCCATCCTGCATTTGCTGCATGATTTTATCGACTTCCTTCTGGGTAATCGGCGTCGGCTTTGTCGCCGTACCACCAACGAAGCCGGTGACTTTTGGCGTATTTTTCACCAAATGCCATGATTCGTCGTCCATATCCATCTCAACCAGCACGTAACCGGGAAAGAATTTACGTTCAGAAATGGCCTTCTGGCCATTTTTCATTTCCACGACCTCTTCAACCGGCACCAGAATCTGACCAAACTTTTCTTCCATACCAAGGCGGGTAATACGCTCCTGGATAGCGCGCATCACGCTCTTTTCAAAGCCCGAGTAGGCGTGCACGACGTACCAGCGTTTGCTCATGATTTCTTCCAACCGAGAACCAGGTCGTAGAGGACCCACTCAAGTGACTTGTCCGTCAAATACAGGAAAATAGCCATCACCACCACAAAGGCAAAAACCAACCCGGTGGTTTGCACGGTTTCTTTTCGGCTCGGCCAAACAACTTTTTTGGCCTCAACCACCGCCTCGTTGGCGAATATAAAGAAACGCTGCCCCTGCTCGGTTTTCCAAGCAACAGTAATTGCCAGCGCGAACCCAACGAGAACCGCCAGGACACGCAAAATCAACGCCTGCTCAGAGAGTAGGTAGAAACCAGCCACGCCACCCGCCAGAATAACTAGCGCTAGCGCAAACTTGATCTTGTCAGCCATTACATTCGCGATCTTTAAGAGAGTGGCAGGGGCGGAGGGAATCGAACCCCCGACCTACGGTTTTGGAAACCGTTGCTCTACCAATTGAGCTACACCCCTGCGGCAGAAACATTAAGGCGCT
>CAZLPR010000063.1:0-8832 GCA_964561415.1 uncultured Dechloromonas sp.
GTAGCCCTTGCCGCGCGGGCTGCTATTTCTGTAGGGGCACAGCTTCCCCCGCCGAGCAATCCACCTGAAATACCTGGCGGTCCTCCAGACGCAGGGCCGTCAGATGCCCGCCCCACAAACAGCCGGAGTCCAGCGCTAGCAGATTTGGCGTGATTTTCAGGCCAAGTGCCGACCAGTGGCCGGTGATCAGAACGCTATCGGCACTGCGCCGATGGGGCACGTCGAACCAGGGCAGATGACCCGCCGGCGTTTTGCTCAGCTTGCCTTTGGCCTTGAATTCCATGATCCCTTGCGGTGTACAGAAGCGCATCCGCGTCATCGCATTGACGATGGCGGGGCCAGCCGGTCAGATCATCCGACCAGCCGGCCGGTTCGCTGCCCCACAGGTTAAGGATGAATTCCCGGTAATTCGGCCCCTGCATGACCATTTCGACCTCCTCTGACAGCTCCCGGGCGCGGGCTGCCGTCCATTGCGGCAATAGTCCGGCATGGACCAGGCAATATTCGCCTTCGGTGTAACAAAGCGGCTGTTGGCGCAGCCAGTCGATCAGTTCGCCAAAGTCGGGGGCATCAAGGATCGCTTGCAGCGTATCGTCCTTGCCGCGGAACTTGGCGCCGCCTTCGGCAACCATCATCAAATACAAATCGTGGTTGCCCAGCACGGTCAACGCAGATGGGCCGAGTGATTTGATCAGGCGTAAGGTTTCCAGCGATTTCGGGCCGCGATTGACCAGGTCGCCGACCAGCCACAGGCGGTCAACTTTTGGGTCAAAGGCGCAATGTTCGAGTAAGCGACACAGGGAGTTGTAACAGCCCTGAATGTCGCCAATTGCATAAGTAGCCATGTGTATGTTTAGGCGGATGAATAATTTGAGCAGTATGAGCCATGTTGAAAAATAAAAAATTCATATAGGAGAAATCGGTATAATTCTCCTATATGAATTTTAAAATCGTCCTTCGACTTAATACAAATGCTGAACAAATGGCCAGCCTGGAGCGTTTGCAGGCGGCTTTCGCCGAGGTTTGCAATGCACTGGGGCCGATTGTTCAAGAAACGCGTTGTTGGAATCGCGTCGCCTTGCATCATTTGACCTATCGAAAGTTGCGCGAACAATTCCCGGCCTTGGGTTCGCAGATGGTATGTAACGCAATTTATTCCGTCTCGCGTTCGGCGCGCCTGATTTTTCAGAATCCGGCCAGTCCCTGGAATATTGAAAAACGGCACGGGCAGCCCTTGCCGCTTTTGCGTTTTGCGGCGAGCGCGCCGGTTTATTTTGATCGGCATACGTTGAGTTTGCGCCAGGGGGGCTTGTCGATGTACACCCTGGACGGCCGGTTGCGTTTTGAGGTTGGCTTGACGGCGGGTGATGAGCAGCGTTTTCGCGTTGAAAAGTTGAAGGAAATTCTCCTCTCTCGCGATAAGCAAGGCTATTTTTTGGTCTTTTCGCTGGGTGCTGTGACTGAGGATGCGCCGGAGATATCGGAGTTTCCCGAGTATTTGGTAGTTCTGGAGCCGGCCGCACTCGCGGCCTAACAATTTTGGTATTTGGTGCTTAAGTGATGAAAAAAATGATGATGCCTCGAAGCGAGTTAGCTGAGGTCATGCTCTCGTTCCGCAAGGCTTTTTATACGGCAGGCTTGTTCAGCATGTTCATTAACGTGCTGGGCCTGGTGCCTTCAATCTATATGTTGCAGATATATGATCGCGTTCTGCAAAGTAGAAATGTGACGACACTGGTGATGTTGACCGTCATTATGGTTGGCTTCTACATCATGCTGGGCATGCTCGAACTGGCTCGTTCCAAGTTGCTTATTCGCGTTGGTGCGCAGCTCGATATGAAGCTGAATAACCGGGTTTTTGTCGCTTCCTTCGAGCGTAATTTGAAACGTGCTGGCGGTAACGCGGGTCAGGCGCTGGGCGATTTGACCAATGTTCGCCAGTTTTTGACCGGCAATGGCCTCTTCGCCTTTTTTGACGCTCCCTGGGCACCGATTTATTTGGTGGTGATTTTTCTTTTTAGCCCCTGGCTGGGATTTTTTGCCCTGTTCGCTTCAGCCGTTCTTTTTTCCCTCGCCTGGGTGACTGAACTGAGTACTCGAAAACCGCTGGCCGAGGCAACTCAGCAGGCTGCAGGCGCCAATAATTACGCAACCAACAACCTGCGCAACGCCGAAGTCATTGAGGCGATGGGGATGCTCGATAATCTCAAGGGGCGCTGGATGCAAAAGCAGATGCGTTTTCTGATGCTGCAGAATGATGCCAGCGAAAAAGCAGCTGCGATCAGTGCCGTCACCAAGTCGGTGCGCATTGCGGTTCAGTCACTGGTGCTGGGTGGTGGCGCATTGCTGGTCATTGAAGGCACATTAACGCCGGGGGGGATGATTGCAGCCTCCATTCTTCTTGGCAAGGCGCTTGGTCCGGTTGAAATGGCGATTGGCGTGTGGAAACAACTGCTCGGCGCCCGATCTGCGTTTCATCGTCTGGAGGGTTTGTTGCAGGATCATCCGGCCCGTGTGCCCGGCATGGCTTTGCCCGCTCCAATGGGCAGTCTCCTGGTTGAGGGCGTGATGGCTGCTGCCCCGGGTAGTCAGGCGATGATTCTGAAACAGGTTGGTTTTAATGTATCTCCCGGAGAAATTGTTGGGGTAATTGGCCCATCCGCCTCTGGCAAGTCGACGCTGGCCAGGCTACTGGTTGGGGTGTGGCCGACACTTGGCGGCAAGGTGCGACTGGATGGGGCTGATATTTACACTTGGGATAAAACCCTCCTTGGTCCATCCGTCGGATACTTGCCCCAGGATATTGAACTTTTTGAAGGCACCATCGCTGAAAATATCGCCCGGTTTGGTGAGGTCGATGCCGACAAGGTGGTTGAAGCTGCCAAAATGGCCGGAGTGCACGATATGGTTCTGCGCCTTCCCAAGGGCTATGACACCCTGATTGGTGATGGCGGGAGCGGGCTTTCGGGCGGGCAGCGGCAACGTGTCGGTTTTGCCCGGGCCATTTATGGCAATCCCCGATTTGTTGTGCTCGACGAGCCGAACTCCAATCTGGATGATGTCGGTGAAGCTGCCTTGATCCGGGCTGTTCTCGAACTCAAGCAGCGCGGGACGACGATTATTCTGATTACGCATCGCACGAGCATCATCAGCGCGGTTGATAAATTACTGTTGCTGGTCGATGGCTCCGTCCAGTTGTATGGCCCGCGTGATCAGGTTTTGTTGGCTATTCAGCAGCGTGCCCAGTCGTCAAATGCCAACAATAACCCGAATCTGCCTGCTGTTTCTGCAGCAGCGCCGGTCTGATGTTTAAGCGGATAAAAAGCATGAGCATGAATTTTTTCAAGATTTTCACCAAGAAAAACAAAGCCCTTGATGGTGAATTAATTGAGTTCGATCAGAATCCGTCGAATGTGCAGGTCGAAACGGATGAAAAGAAGGTCGTACGATTTGGCATGATTACTCTGGTTCTCGGCTTGGGGGGCTTTCTCCTTTGGGCGGCGTTGGCGCCGCTCGACGAAGGCGTTCCTGGCTCCGGGATTGTCAGTGTCGATACCAAACGTAAAACAATTCAACATTTGCGCGGTGGCCTGGTTGAAAGCATTGCCGTTCGTGAAGGTGATCGGGTCAAGGCGGGTGATGTCCTGCTGCAGTTGAATGACACGGATGTCAAGGCGCAGCTTGATATTGTTCGCGGTCAATATTCTGTCGTCAAAGCCATGGAGTCACGCTTGCTTGCGGAGCGAGATGGCCGGAATACGGTCACTTTTCCTCCCGCTTTACTCGAAGCCGCCAAAACGGATCTTCGTGCTGCCGAAGCAATTAGCGCACAAGGGCAACTTTTTGCCGCGCGTAAATCGGCGCTCACTAGCGAACTGGGGACAATGGACGAGGCCATCATCGGTATGCAGCAGCAGATCATCGGTCTGCAGTCGGTCGAATCAGGTAAGAAGACCCAGATTGACCTGATCAACAAGGAGCTGAATTCGTTTCGCGGTCTGGTTGAAGAGGGGTTTGTGCCGCGGAACAAGTTGTACGAGTTGGAGCGTGTTCTAGCTGATTTGTCGGGAACGCGCGGCGGTGATCTGGCGCAAATCGCGCGAGCTCAGGCATCGATAAATGAAACAAAACTCCGTAAATTGCAACGCGTTCAGGATTTCCGCAAAGAAGTGGAAACTCAAATGTCGGAAGTGCAGAAAGAGGTGGGCAGCCAATCTGACCGCTTGATTGCATTAACCGAGGAATTCGAGCGCGCCGTGATCAAGGCGCCTACCGATGGCTCAGTGGTCGGCCTGGAGGCTCATACCGTCGGCGGCGTTATTCGCCCGGGTGACCGAATTATGGATATCGTGCCGGAAGGTGATGTACTGGTTGTTGAGGCGCAGTTGCCGGTTAATCTGATTGACAAGGTCGAGATTGGGCAACTGGCCAATCTGCATCTGCAAATTATTCTCGCAGGCGGCGCGCAGCCATCGATTGAAGGCCGGGTATCGCAGGTTTCCGCTGACCGCTTGACCGACCCAAGAACCGGGATGCCTTATTACTCTGCACGCATCCAGATCACCGAAAACGGAGAGGCTGAGTTGCGCCGGAACAAAATAAAAGCTCAGCCAGGCATGCAGGTTGATGTCGTGATCATTACCGGTGAAAGAACTGTCCTGCAGTACCTTCTCAAGCCTCTGATGTCGCGGGTGAATGCCGGGATGAAGGAGCAGTAATGATGAAATGCTTTCCACGCTTGAAGCGCAGCGTTTTTGGCCTGCTGTTGCTTACCCCGCTGAGCTTTGCTCACGCGGCAGGTTTTCTCGATATCTATCAGGATGCCCGCCTGGGCGATCCGCAGTATGCGTCTGCCAAGGCTGAATGGGATGCGGCAAAGACATTGTTGCCGCAGGCGATCGGCCAATTGCTGCCACAAATCGCATTTTCCGGGTCACGCATCAACAATGACATAACGAATGAAACGCATAGCGCGTTGCGCGGTACGCAAAGTACTGATTACGAGTTCAGGTCAAAAAATGGCACTTTGAACCTAAGTCAGGCGTTAATCCGTCCACAGGCCTGGATTAACTTCCTGCAAAGCCGGGATCAAATACGCCAGGCGGATGAACAATTGCGTTTGGCCAAGCAGGAATTGATTTTGCGCTTGGCGCAGGCTTATTTTGATGCGCTGCTGGCTGAAGATAATGTCGCCTTGGCAGGGGAGCAAAAAGCGGCGATTAGTGAGCAATTGAAACAGGCGAAGCGCTATTTTCAGGCGGGTGTCGGCACCATTACAGACATCAATGAAGCGCAGGCTCGATATGACACAATCGTCGCCCAGGAACTGGCCGTCGAAAATAATCTGGAAATAAAATTCCGCGCGATCGAACAGTTGGTTGGCAAGGTTTATCCCAATATTTCACCGTTGGGGCCGCGCTTGGCGCTGGAGTCGCCAGACCCGGCCAGCGTCGAGCAATGGCTTGAGTTTTCGTTGGCGAATAATCCTCAGCTCAAAGCGCGTGAGGCCTCTTTGGATGTATCCCAGCAAGAAGTTTATAAAAATATGGCAGCCCACCTGCCGACGCTAGACCTTGTCGCTTCCAAGGGGCGAAGCGAGAACCCTGGATTTACTTTGATCGATAATGTGACCAGCAGCAATACCGTTGGGATTCAATTGTCGGTGCCTATATTCTCCGGCGGCACAACGCAAGCCCGGGTCAATCAAGCTTCGGCATTGAAGGAGCGTGCCCGTTATGATCTTGAAGCCACCCGGCGGGCAATCGTTCAAAGTACCCGTCAGGAATATCTGAATATTGTCAATGGCGTGGCTCAGGTGAAAGCGCTTGAGCAGGCCGTTAAGTCAAACGAGCTTGCCTTGTATTCAGCCAAAAAAGGGCAGGAGGCCGGTTTGAGAACCAGTTTTGATGTCCTGAATACGCAACAGCTTTTATTCTCTGCCAAGCGCGATTTGGCCCAGGAGCGCTATCGCTATGTGCTCTCCCGCTTAAAGCTAAGAGCGGCGGCCGGGCTGCTTGATGAGGACGATGTCGTGCTGGTTGAGTACTGGTTGGTAAAAGGTGCGGAGTAGCTCGCACCGACTTGTCTTTTCAGGCTTTATCAACAGTTCTCTTGCCAAAAGTGGCGTAACGCGCGAACTGCGCGGCATGCTGGCTGCGGTCAACCGCTACAGGCAGGTAAAAACCATTCGGGTGCTGGCACTTCGTTTGATGACGTCTGTGTCTGTCTAAATGCTTGTTTCGATCTATGATGGAGAAACGGAAGCAGTTTCGTTTCTGTTGTTTGATCGAGGTAAGGAGAATACAAAATGACAGGCATCTTTGATAAAGCCAAAGCGTTTTTGGATACGGCAGAAGAAAAACTTGAAGCCGTTGCCGAACAGGCTTCGGCCAAAGCTTCAGAGTTGGCGGGCAAGGTAACGGTCGCAGCCGATCAGGCTTGGGACAAGACCCGGCAAGTCGCTGCCGAGACGGCGACTAAAGCTGAATCGGTCGCCGCTCAGGCTTCTGCCAAAGCAGGTGAATTGGGCGACAAAGCCACGGCAGCGGCCGACCAGGCGTGGGAGGCAACCAAAATGACAGCGGCAGAGGTGGCCGCGAAAGCTGAGTCGGTCTCCGAGCAGGCGGTGGCAAAAGCTGCCGAACTCGGCAGCAAAGCCAGTCTGGCGGCGGACCATGCCTGGGATGCCACCAAGCATACGGCGGCTGACGTGTCTGCTAAAGCGGAGCATATGGCGGAGAAAGTATCGGCCAAAGCGTCTGAAGTGGCGAACAGTGCCGGTGAAAAACTGGCGCACGGCGTGGCGAGCGTTAAGTCGGCGATTTCATCGGATGGCGACAAGAAGGCTTGAGCCGGGCAGGTGTTTGTGCCGGGCGAGGTGAGTTTTGCCTGCGAGACTTTTTGAACGATGAAGGTGCCGGGCGCAGAGGCAAGCAGGGGGCGAGTTGTATGAGTGGCCGCTCTTGCGTTTTTCCTTCTCTGCGCCTTTCGCGTCCACTCATTTTGGCGCAGTCGATTCAGCTTAGGCGGTCAGTGCGCCCGGTTTTATTGAGCATGCCTCAGAACTGCTGGTGGTTTTTGCCAATGATTCCGCGATAGCGCGCTTGAATTTTTACCATGTCCGCCTCGATGTCACCGCTGGGTTCAAAGAGCTGTTCAACGCCCGCAAGCTTTCTTTTAAAATCGAGAAAGCCGAGAGCAATCGGCACGCCGGCGCCTTGGGCAATGTAGTAAAAGCCGGTTTTCCAGTGCCTCACTTTGGCGCGCGTGCCTTCGGGAGGAATGATCACCGTCAGCCGTGGGCTGTGCTGGAAAGCATCAATTGTCGATTGCACCAAATTTCCCGGTCGCGAGCGATCGACCGGAATGCCGCCCAGCCAACGCATGAAGCCGCCGAGGATGGGTGGAAAAAGGCTGGCTTTGCCCATCCAGTAAACCGGTAGCCGCAAGGCAAAACAAACCAGCAGGGTCATCGGAAAATCCCAGTTGCTGGTGTGTGGTGCGCCAATCAAAACGTATTTCGGTGCATCCGGTGCCCCGCCTTCGATGCGCCAGCCCAGCAGCTTCAACAAAAGTCGGGAAAACCAGTGCATCAGTGTGTTGATGACCGGTGTGTCGAAAATTGTACAGTGCATGGCTGGGGCGCTCAGCGTTGGGTGAAATGGCGAGGCGAGGTCAGCGGAAATGGGCTCGTTTTGTCGCGTTGGCAAGGTTGCAAATCAGGTTGAAGGAAGTGCTGGCCGAAAATGCTGGCCGATTCGCCCCGATTCAACGAGCGCGTGATTTGGCCGGCGCTTTGCCGCCAGCTCTATTTGCCGCCTTGAGCGGGCTGCGCCGGGGCGGTTTGGCGGCTGGGCCGTCGAAACCCTCCCAGTTGGATGGCACATTTTTACCGCCGCGGCCACCCGTTACTTTGGGTTTTTTCGGCTTTTTTACCAGTTGACCGGCGCCATTGGTCATCGGCACACGGTGGTCTGGCTCGAAACCCGGTTCCTCGTCGCGGCTCAGGGTTTGTTTGGTCAAAGTTTCAATGGCGGCAAGTAGCGGCGCTTCGTCGGCGCAAACCAGGGAAATCGCCTCACCGGTAGCACCGGCGCGACCGGTGCGGCCAATGCGGTGAATGTAATCCTCAGCGACGATGGGCAGATCGAAATTCACCACCTGCGGCAGGTCATCGATATCCAGACCTCGCGCCGCGACATCGGTGGCGACGAGAATCTGGATATCGCCCGCCTTGAAGCTTTCCAGCGCCCGTTGCGGCTTGTCGCCATGAATGGCGTCGGCCTTGATCTTCTTGGCGAGCAACTGGCTGACCAGTTCATCGACGCCTTTGCGCGTTTTGACGAAAACCAGCACCTGACCCCAGCGCCGGTCTTTGAGCATTTTCAGGAACAATTCCGGCTTGCGTTTCTTGTCGACCGGAACAACCCACTGCTTGATCGCTTTCACCGTACTGTTGCGTGGGCTGACTTCGATTGAAACCGGGTCGCGCAGCCGGGCCTTGGCCATACTGCGGATTTCGTCCGAGAAAGTGGCGGAGAAAAGCAGGGTCTGCTTCTGCTTGGGTAGCGCGGCGAAGACGGTACTTAGTTCTTGCGCAAAACCGAGGTCGAGCATGCGGTCGGCCTCGTCGAGAATCAGCGTTTCCACTTGTTTGAACTTGATGGCGTTCTGGCGAAAGAGGTCGAGCAGGCGGCCGGGCGTGGCGACCAGGATATCGACGCCACGGCGCAGGCGCATCATCTGCGGATTGATGCTGACGCCGCCATACGCCGCATAGGTGCTGACCGGCAGATGCTCGCCGTACTGGCGAAAACTGGCCTGCACCTGTTC
>CAZLPR010000064.1:0-8819 GCA_964561415.1 uncultured Dechloromonas sp.
CGGTTGCCTTGCAGGCTATACCCAAGATTCTTCAGCAAAGCGCCGACAGAGACGTGACTGATTGTGTGTCCGCAGGCGGCCAACTCACGTGATAGTTGCATCAGGCTTTTGCATGTCCAGCGCAGCGGCGATTCCGGGTCGCCTCGCGTCACCGGTTCAACGAGCCGCTCTAGCGCCTCCTGCACGCCAGGGTCCTGCTCGATCAGTGTCTTGCGGCCGGCCCCTGCGCGCCTGATGCGACGCGGCTCTCCCGCCACAACCTCTATCCCTTCCTCCAGTTCTTTCAGCCCGGCCAGTATCGATCCACGAGCGACACCGGTCGCCTCATGAACCCGCTTGACGCCACCATGCCCCAGCACTTTTGCTTCCACTGCTGCATACAGCCGCCTCTGACGCTCATCGAGAACGCTTTCAAGAGCGACGTACCGCGCCGTGATCAATTCATCCGCTTCCATGCATCAAGTTTAGCAACCGATACACAAAAGTCCATTTAATTATTTAACGATTCCTTAGGAAGGGAAAAGCGAGTTGCAGGAGCTATACGAATTTCCGGCTGATCGAGAGCAATCAAAAAACGCTCAAGCAGGGAGCAGCCTGCTAATTTGATGAGAATGTCGTTATCGGCGAAAACCAGCAACGACTACATTCCTGTCAGTTTTCGCAATAGCGCTGCTTCGTCATCGCCTAGGTAGCTCCAGTCGAGCTGGCGCTCAAGCGTTGCTGAACAAACGTCAAAATCACTAGGCCGATTTTTCGACAAGACTTTAACGGCTGCGCCGCCAAGCGGGAAGTTTTTGCAACGGTAGGCGGTAACCAAAGAAACGTGCATAGGATCAATACGACGTGATGAGCCTAATGACAATGCTTCCAGCGCCAATTGAGGGCCAAGGCGAGGAACAATAGTTCCCTCAGGGAGGCCTCTGAAGCGAGTCTCGCCGGTGAGCGTGGAAAATCCATATTGGTTTGCCGCTATTTCGTCTTCCTGCTCGTCCGCTCCGTCAATTTCGGTATCAATCGCCCAAGAGCCATCTTCATCAACATGGCCTTCGGCAATGTGTCCTAGCTCGTGCGCCAAATGGAAGAGCATGAAGCCGTGTTGCCTCTTGCTGGTCAAAACAATAGCTGGCCGGCCTCCAACCGATATTGCAAGGCCATCCATTTTTTTTGCACCTGCTGGCAGGTGGCTTAGATGCAAAACTGGGATCCCTATCTGCCAGCAGTATTCGAGCAGGGTAGAAAAGTCGATCCAGCGTTGATCCGGATTGCTAAGCAATTTGCGTCTGAGTTCTGATGCGGAGTCTGGCTTAACGTAGGGAATTGACATTGCAGATACAGCAATTTTTGCAGCGGTCATTGCCAGCGAACAAGCACGATCTAGCTCAGAAATGTCGATATTCTGTTGGCGCTTAAATCGCCGAGCCCCAAATCTAAAATCTGGGACGAAACCTTCCGAAAGAAGGGAAGATGGTTTGATATTGAAAAGCTTGGCGAGCAATACGCCGGCCTCTTGATAGCCAGATGCACTATTTGCGAGAGAGTCGTCCCACCATTCAGGTAAGACACCCTTCACAAATGGGCGAGTAAAACCCTTTAATTTTAGTTTTTCGTAGAGGGGAGTCATGGAATGAACAGCCGTCATGATCGTCTCCTTTCCGGTTTTAATGGCTTAAAGTAGCAAATGTTCAGCGCGCAAAATCTGCTCGAACTTGCTTAAAAATGCTCATATATTCTATAGGTAACTATGGTTTTTGTCATTAAATTCAGGGAGCTGCTTATGTCTCTGGTTGGTTTTTGTGAAATGAAACCGTTTACCAAATCGCGCACTAACTGTCTGATTCTTCGAGTTTGCGATAGTTCGTTTTTGGCAGGACTTTGAGGTAAGAAAATGATTCAACTATTTGATATACCAACGAAAACATCCGTTGTTAGACCTGCGCATGGTCTGTGCCGTCCACTGAAAGGCAAGTATGGAACGCTTCACCATTTCACTCGATGAATCGCTGGCCAGCCAGTTCGATCAGCTGATTGCCGCACGTGGCTACCGGAATCGTTCGGAAGCGGTGCGTGACCTGATTCGCGCTGCCATCGAGGGCGATCGGCAGCGCGATCCGCCGGCCGGTCATTGCGTGGCCAATCTCTCCTATGTCTACAACCACCATGAGCGCGAACTCGCCGAGCGGCTGACTGGCTTGCAGCATGACCACCATGAGTTGACGGTGGCGGCCATGCATACCCATCTCGACCATGAAAACTGTCTCGAATCGGTCGTATTAAAAGGGTCGACCGCAGAGGTCCGGCAATTTGCCGAGGTGCTGATCGCCGAACGCGGCGTCCGCCACGGCAAGTTGAATGTGATTGCTCTTGAGGCGGTCCGCCACCATGCCCACGACGAACAAGGCGAAGCCCATGTCCACTACTGTCCCGCCCGCTAATAGTCCATTGGGGGCGGCTTCCGACGGCCTTGGCGAGCAGGCCTGGATCGAGGTCATCCAGAAAATGGATGAGGTTTACAACGATCTGCTGCAGTACGAAGTAGCGCTTGAGGAAAAAAACGCGGCGCTTGAGGCATCGCACCAATTCATTGAGAGCGTGCTCGCCTCGATGTCTGATATTCTTATCGTCTGCGATCGTGACGGTAACATCGTCGAAGTTAACGCCTCGCTGTGCCACTTTGCCGGCAAGTCAGCCGCGGCGCTGGAGCAAACGCCCGTCCTTAATCTGTTTGCCGATGACGAGCAGCGCAGCAAGGCGCGCGAGGTTTTTGCCCGCTTCAGCCAGCACGGTGTGCACGATTGCGAGCTGTTTTTGCGCGCCGGCGACGGGTCGACCGTCCCGGTTTCGATGAACTGTACGCCGCGTGTTTCGCAGACCGGCAAGTGGATGGGCATGGTGGTCACCGGGCGGCCGGTGGGCGAATTGCGCCGCGCCTATCAGGCGTTGCGTCAGGCGCACGACGATCTGACCCGCACGCAAAGCCAGTTGCTGCATGCCGAAAAAATGGTCTCGCTCGGTCGCCTGGTCGCCGGTGTGGCGCATGAGCTGAATAACCCGATCAGCTTCGTGCTCGGCAACGTCCTGTCGTTGAAGCGCTACGCGCAACGCCTGGAAAGCTATCTGGGCGCTGTGCATGCGGTGGGCAATCCCGAACTTGAGGCGATGCGCCAGGAGTTGCGCATCGACCGCATCCTCGGTGATATGCCGCTATTGATCGACGGCATGATCGAGGGCGCAGAGCGGACGCGCGATATTGTCGATGCGCTGAAGCGTTTTTCGGCCGCCGACAAAATGACCGCAGAACGGGTCAATTTGAACGAAGTTGTCGAGCGTTCGGTGCGCTGGGTGGTGCAGAACGCCTCGGCGCGCTTTCCGGTCGACGTCGATTTGCCGCCCGATTTGATCTGTTCCGGCTCATCCGGCCAGTTGCAGCAGGTCGTAATGAACCTTGTCCAGAATGCCTGCGATGCGACGGCCAACCAGGCGGCAGCCAGCCTGAAAATCAGTTGCTGTATCGCGGATGGCATGGCGCACCTGAGCTTTGTCGATAACGGCCCGGGCATTGCCGCTGAAAATATCGACCGCCTGTTTGAACCGTTTTTCACCACCAAGCCGGTCGGCCAGGGCACCGGGCTGGGCTTGTCGATCAGCTACGGCATTGTCGATCGGCATGGCGGCAAGCTTTCGGCGACCAATGTGCCGGGCGGTGGAGCGCAATTCATTCTTGCACTGCCGGTGGAAAGCAGCTAACCAGTTGCTGCCTGTTGGTGGTTGCAGCAGCTTGGCAAACCCGCCTTTGGGTCTGTTGTCGAGGCCGTTGTCAGAATGTCATGATTCAAGTATCCGCGCGGCTTCCAGCGCTGAATGAATTGGCAATAAGCGCATTAATCGGGATGCCGGCTTGTGCTGGCATGCTAGTTGTATGAGGATTATTAAAACCTTCATACAAGCGCTATGGAAAATCTTCCCACCGATTGGCTGTCACTGCTCATCCTGACCTTCGTGCTCGGCATGAAGCACGGATTCGATGCCGACCATCTGGCCACCATCGATGGCCTCACCCGCTACAACGCCCGGCGCAATCCACGGCTGGCGCGCTATTGCGGCACCTTGTTCTCGCTCGGTCATGGCGCCATCGTCATGGCGATTGCCCTGGGCGTTTCCGCCATTGCCGGGCAATGGACGGTGCCGGCATGGTTCGGCCTGCTCGGCTCGGTGATTTCCATTGCCTTCCTGGTCGCCCTCGGCAGCCTCAATCTGGTGGCTGTGCTGCGCGCCGGGCCGGATCAAATGGTCCAGCCGGTCGGGCTGAAAGGGCGGTTACTCGGTAATCTGCGCCAGATATCGAATCCGCTACTGATCGCGCTGGTCGGTGCGCTGTTTGCATTGTCTTTCGACACACTTTCCCAGGCTGCGGTTTTTGCGCTGACTGCGACGCAGTTCGGCGGCTGGCAGCATGCGTTGCTGCTTGCCTTGCTGTTCACGCTCGGCATGCTGCTAACCGATGGCATCAACGGCCTGTGGATAGCCCGGCTGATCGCCCGCGCCGACCAGGTTGCGCTGATCGCCTCGCGCGTCATGGGGCTGGTGGTTTCCGGCGTCAGTTTGCTGGTTGCCGCATTTGGTGCGGCCAAACTGCTGTCGCCGGCGGTCGGTGCGTGGAGCGATGGCAAGGAGTTGTTATTTGGCTTCCTGCTGGTCGCCATCATTGCGCTAAGCTTTGTCGCGGCGCTCCGTTTGACCCGGCGCACCGCGCTGGCCTAGCTTCAGAAGCCGATTTCCGGCTGCGTCCCATCGGCGCCACTGCCACCGCGACATCACGTTCTTCGAGGCGGTTGCGACCTTTAAATTTGGCGCTTCCGAAGGCTGGCATCAGGCGTTTCCGCATGTCGCGTGGCGGCAGCGAACCGAAATGTTCGAGCACGTTTTTCTCGATTTCCGGCGGGAAGCTCCAATCGTGCCCGGCAACGATTTCGCGATATAGTGTCGCCGCAGTGCGCCGCGCCGCATCGTGGTCCGGACGGGGCGCCTCGTATGACGTCCTCCTTGAGGCCGGGTTGGCCGAACGCCCGAGCGGCATGCTCTACGAATCACTTGGCCTGACGCTGGCTACCCTATACCGTCCATCGAGTACCAAAAAGACCCGGATTTCGTCAATTTTTATCAGTTGACCGCAGAAGTCCGCCTGAGTAGTCCCCGCACGATTTTGCCAACTGACTGAAAGGAAGTTTCATGGATTGGAACGACATTCTTGCTGCATTCCGGAAACCCCAAAACGGCTACCCTGTCGCAGCGGCGCGCGCCGTGTTGGACGATGCCGCGCATTACGAATCCCTGCTTGCCGAGTTTGAGCGCATTTCGATGCAGCCGGATGAAATGGCTGACTCGATGTTTCATCTGCATGCCATGCACCTGCTGGCGGAAAAAAGGGACAAACGTGCCTTCAAGCCACTGCTGCAGATTGCCGCTTTGAATGAGGAAGCACTGGACCTGGCGCTCGGCGAGCATTTGACGGAGTCGTTCAAGTGCTGTGTTGCTGCGGCCTGTGACGACGAGTCCAAAATTCGGGAGTTTATCGAAGATCACCAACACGCCGAGTGGGCGCGCTATGCCCTGGTCGCGGCCTTGACCCATCGCGTGATTGCCGGCGACTCCCCGGCTGAACCATTGCTCGAATGGCTCTGCGCATGTGGTGAGAAGACGCGGCAATGGCTGAAGGATCAGCCGCTTTCCGTCAGTACGGCTGGCGATGCATTGCTCATGGGCGCGCTAGCCAGGGCCATTGCGGCTATTGGCTCGCTGTCTCATCTGCCAATTTTGCAACAGTGGTGGGATGACGGCCTGCTTGATCCGCAAACTGCCGGAATGGCGTGGTACGCCAGAGAACTGAATCGCCCGCTGGCCGAACGTCTCGAGCGGTTTTTCCAATACCGGCAGCCCTATGTGCCGGATGCAATTGGCGAGATGTCGCGTTGGTACTGCTTCGCCGACAAATTTCACAATCCCCGGGCCAAAGCCCGAGAGCTTCAGCAGCCTCTACCCCAGGCGCCGGCTAAGATTCTGCCATGCCGGCACGAGCAAGCGAAAGTCGGCCGCAACGACCCTTGTCCCTGCGGTTCCGGCAAAAAATATAAAAAGTGCTGTGCGGCGTGAAGCGGGCAGACGCCGCTGCAAGCCAATGCCGAGCCGCTGGCGTTGATCGAATACTGGGCGGTCGACCCCGATTGCGACGGCAAAGTATTCCGCTCCGTCGGCAGGATTGCCGGGGCAATACCGGCAACGATGGCGACCCGGTGCGCCGCGTGCAACGCAAATTGAAAGCGGCAACCGCCTGGTGCGAGCGGATCAGCGGCTTGCTCATTGAAAATGGTCAAGCTGAACGCCCCTGGCATTACGTGTTGCTCGGTGAGTGCCTGTTTGCCGAGTGGCGCGAGAAGGGTGCGCGTTTGCCGGCGTTGTTGAATTTTGCGCGAGTGCGGCCGTTAGCCACCAGCGTTTCCCAGGGGCAACTCAAGCTATGAGGGCTGGATTTTCCTGCCAGGCTTCATTCCAACGCCTATCACTTTGGGGTAGTCTTTAGGGTTTTCCCTCACCGCTAAAACCCAAGGAGATTTCGTGGAAAAAGATTTACGCGAAGCGGCACTTGAATATCATCGTTGGCCCACGCCGGGCAAAATTTCTGTTCGTCCGACCAAGGGTCTGACTAATCAGCGCGATCTGGCGCTGGCCTACTCGCCAGGTGTTGCCGCTGCTTGCGATGCGATTGTTGAAGATTCGGCTACCGCAGCCTGGTACACCTCGCGGGCAAATCTGGTCGGCGTCATCACCAACGGTACGGCTGTGCTCGGCCTCGGTAATATCGGCCCGCTGGCGGCCAAGCCGGTGATGGAAGGCAAGGGCTGTTTGTTCAAGAAGTTCGCCGGTATTGACGTCTTCGACATCGAACTGGACGAGAACGACCCCGATAAGCTGATCGATATGATTGCCGCCATGGAGCCGACGCTGGGGGGCGTTAACCTTGAAGACATCAAGGCGCCGGAG
The DNA here is from genome assembly GCA_964561415.1 of uncultured Dechloromonas sp. GTDB lineage: Bacteria > Pseudomonadota > Gammaproteobacteria > Burkholderiales > Rhodocyclaceae > Azonexus. The sequence goes on from CAZLPR010000064.1 coordinate 7,036, forward strand.
TGCTTCTATATTGAAGAGAAGCTCAAGGCGCGGATGAATATCCCCGTTTTCCACGATGATCAGCACGGTACGGCGATTATTTCTGCCGCCGCCATGCTCAACGGCCTGAAAGTGGTCGGCAAGAAGATTGACGAGATTAAAGTGGTCTGCTCGGGGGCGGGCGCCGCCGCTATTTCCTGCCTCAATTTGTGGTGCGATCTCGGCGTCAAGCGCGAGAACATCACCGTTTGTGACTCCAAGGGCGTAATTTATGTCGGCCGCCCGGGTGGAATGGATGAAACCAAGGCGCGTTACGCCCGTGAAACGGACCAGCGGACGCTGGGCGATGCGATGGTCGGGGTCGACGTCTTCCTCGGACTTTCGGCTGCCGGTGTCTTGAAGCCGGAAATGGTCGCGAGCATGGGCGAAAAACCGATGGTTTTCGCGCTCGCCAACCCGACGCCGGAAATCATGCCGGAACTGGCGCGCGCCGTGCGCCCTGATGTCATCATGGCCACCGGTCGTTCTGACTACGTCAATCAGGTCAATAACGTTCTCTGTTTCCCGTTTATTTTCCGCGGTGCGCTCGACGTTGGCGCCACCCGGATTACCGAAGAAATGAAAATGGCCAGCGTTCGTGCGATTGCCGAACTGGCTGAAGCCGAGGTGACCGATGAAGTGGCCATGGCCTATCCCGGCGTCGAGCTCTCCTTTGGCCCGGAATACCTGATCCCCAAAGCCTTCGACCCGCGCCTGATCGTCAAGATTGCGCCGGCGGTCGCCCAGGCCGCGATGGATTCCGGGGTGGCAACACGGCCGATTACCGATTTTGATGCCTACCGCGCCAAGCTTTCCGAGTTTGTTTATCACACCGGCGTTGGCATGCGGGCTATTTTCCAGGCGGCGCGCCAGGCGCAGGGCAAGCGCATTATTTTCGCCGAAGGTGAAGATGAGCGCGTGTTGCGGGCAGCGCAGGTGGTTATCGAAGAAAAATTTGCCCGGCCGATTTTGATCGGTCGCCCTGGCGTGATCGAGCATCGTCTGGAAAAAGCCATGCTGCGGATTCGCCCGGGAATCGATTTTGATATCGTCAATCCGGAATCCGACGAACGCTATCGCGAGTGCTGGACGGCTTATCACCAACTGATGTCACGGCGCGGCGTGACGCCGGCGATCGCCAAGGAAAACATGCGGCGCAAACCGACGTTGATCGGTGCGATGTTGCTGAAGCTGGGCTACGCCGATGGCCTGATCTGCGGCATGACCGGCCAGTTCAGTCATCATCTCGGAGTGATCGATCAGGTCATTGGCAAGCGTCAGGGCGTTAGCACGCTGGCGGCGATGAATTACCTGATGTTGCCGGCACGTTCGCTGTTTATCTGCGATACGCATGTCAATGAAAACCCGAGTGCCGAGCAAATCGCCGAGATGACCTTGATGGCCGCCGAGCAGGTTAAACGTTTCGGGATTCATCCGAAAGTCGGTCTGTTGTCGCATTCCAACTTTGGCTCCAGCTCATCGGAGTCGGCCAAAAAAATGAGCCGCGCCGCCGGCATGGTTTCGGCGTTGTCAGCTGGAGAGCTGGAAATCGATGGCGAGATGCACGGTGATTCGGCGCTTTCTGAAAGCATTCGTCACGAAGCCAATCCAGAGTCACCGCTCAAGGGCGAAGCCAATTTGTTGGTGATGCCGAATATCGATGCGGCCAGCATTGCTTACAATTTGCTCAAGATGACCAGCGGTGAAGGCGTGACGATTGGCCCGATCCTGCTCGGTACGGCGCGTCCGGTGCATGTGCTGACGGC
>CAZLPR010000065.1:0-8686 GCA_964561415.1 uncultured Dechloromonas sp.
GAGGCGGGCTTGGATGAGGTTGTTTTTGCTAAACGCTTTTGCAGACGGTGTAAAGCGTCACTCCATCATCCACATAGTTTTTGGCAGACTCGCTGCGGGTTGGGTTGGCTCCTCCGTCTGCAACCACACTGCCGGATTGGGTGTAGCCCCGAACTGTTCCACGAGAAGAGGATCCATCGTCAAATTGAGCGTCAATGGCATTGGCCATCTTTCCCGGCAAATTTGAGGAGCAGATGACAAGGCCCGCTAATTCCAGTTTAGTTGTCGGGCCTGTATTGGTCTGAACACCAACTATCCCACCTGATGCATTATTGGGTTGATCTTTGGTTGCCGTGTCGCCGCCGACAAATCCGGATAGCCGAAGATGCTGCCAGAACTCCCGAGATTCATCCTTAGCTGTTTTGCTATTGAATTCGCCTAATATTTGCCCATCACCAGTTCCGTCCGTTGCCTCGGGGTCTAGCCATCTTGCAGCGGCACCGTTGTCATCACCGGGGAACTTTTTATAGCGATCTTGATAACCATAGATTGCTGCAGCCATGCCATTGAGATCGTTTGCCACATTTTTGATCTTGGCCTGAGTAATCAACTCCTGCCCCTTCAACACCCCGCCCAATAACAGCCCGATAATGACGAGTACGATGGCGATTTCGACGAGGGTGAAGCCCCCTTGCTGACTTTTCATGGCATGCTCCGATTTAATGTTTTGTTGCTGAGATTGGCAATATTTGTGCCCATTCAATAAAACGCAAAACCGGCAATTTGGGCTGGGATTAAACTAGAATGTGTCGAAAATCTGACAGGTTGTTTCATTAGTGGGCGCCCAAAAAACGCCAGGATTGACTAACCGTTTGGGCGACTGGCCGCATTTCTTGCTGGCCGGGCACCTGTTGATGGTCCATATCCTGGCCTTTGGTGGCTGGAAGATTCCTGCCGTTCGTCTGCTCTGGATGGTGGCTCTGGGTTTGTTCCTGATCTGGCAACCCTTTGTGGCCGGCGAGCGGCGGATTGGTCCGGTGCAAGGTGGCGGTTTGTTTGCCGTCGCGCTCGCCTCGGCCTGGTTTCTCGGTCCCTGGCTGTTGCTGATCTGGTGTGGCGCGCTGGCTGCAGCGATTGGCGGTCGTGTCTTGTGGACAGAGCGGCGTATGGAGCGGACGGGTTATCTGCTGGCTTTTGGTTATCTGGTGGCGATCACCATTTTTGGTGTGATCCCGGAAATTTCGTCGGTGGTGGCGCTTGATCCTTTGCTGCGCGACCCGCTTTCCTATTTTATGCCGTTGATCCTGCCATTTTTATTGATCTTTCCGGCGCGTGCACCACAGCGTCACCCGGGTGACGCCTTTGATCTTTTTTACGGCATGCTGGTGTTTTTGGTGCTGGCCGTTTTCGTCCTGGGCGCGCTGGCTTATATGCTGATCGGGCAGGTTGCTTACGTCGAATCCTTGTTCAAAACCTCGTTGACCGTAGCCGGCGCCTTGCTGCTCGTCGCCTGGGCCTGGAACCCGCGGGCCGGGTTTTCAGGCGTCGGCTCGGCTATTTCGCGCTATCTTTTGTCGCTGGGAATGCCGCTCGAGCAATGGCTGGTCAGGCTGGCCACAGAAAGCGAAAAAGAGGCTGATCCGGCTCGTTTTCTTTCTGCCGTGCTGGCGCATATGAAGGAAATGCCTTGGGTGATCGGTGTTTCCTGGCGGGCGAGCGAGCTGTCAGGGCTGTGTGGCGAGCGCACTTCGCATCCCCATCTATGTCAGTTTGATGATCTGATTATTTCCGCCTATTTTCGCTATCCCCCCTCAGCAACCATGCGTTGGCATGTCGAGTGGCTGCTGCGGCTGGCGGCCGAATTTTATCTGGTCAAACGCCAGGCTTACCAACTGCAGCGCATGGGCTATCTGCAGGCAGTTTATGAAACTGGCGCCCGGGTGACGCACGATGTGAAAAATATTCTGCAATCGATGCAGGGGCTTTGCTACGCGGCGGCGCAGTCGGGCGATTCAACGCAACTTGCCCGTTTGCTCAGCCGCCAGTTGCCGCAGATCGCCGAGCGCCTGAGTGTGACGCTGACCAAGTTGCAGTCACCCCAGGCGGAAAATCATGAGCGTGTCGACGCGGCCTGGTGGTGGGGCCGGTTGCAGGATAGATATTCGGCGACGGATATTGATTGGTGCGGCGGGCCCGTTGCGGGGCAGTTGTTACCGGCCTCTCTATTCGACAGCGTTGCCGAAAACCTGCTCCAGAATGCGCTGGCCAAAGGTCAGCGTCAGCCGGGTTTGTGCATTGTCGTGACGTTTGCCGATGCCGCCTTGTCCGTCAGCGATGACGGCGCGCCGCTTGAGCCGAGCCTGGCCAAAGCGGTATTGCGCGAGCCAGTGGGGTCGAATGATGGTTTGGGCATCGGGCTTTACCATGCCGCCCGCCAGGCCGAGGCGGCCGGCTATTGCCTTGAACTGGCCGAAAATCAGCCGGGCAGCGTTACCTTCAAACTCTCAATTCGCCACTGAGTTAATTTCACATTCGTCATGGTCAGCCCGTTGGCCGAGCAGACGATAAACCACTGTGTTGCCTTTGCCTTTCAGGTAAAGCGTTTGCGGTTCGTTAAAAACAAAATGCTCAGCCAGGCGGCGGTAAGTCGTTGCATCGACCTGAATCATGCCGGGCGTGCCTTCGCTGGTAATCCGGCTGGCCAGATTGACCGTGTCGCCCCAGAGGTCATAGATAAACTTCTTTTTGCCGAGTACACCGGCAACAATGGGGCCGGTGCCAATGCCGATGCGCACATCGAGACGCATGTCATTGATCGTGAAATCCTGGTGAAGCAGATCGCGCATGGCGATGGCCAGTTCGGCGATGGCTTTTGAATAATTGCTCTGTTCGTTATTCAGCCCGCCGGCCACCATGTAGGCATCACCGATCGTCTTGATTTTATCGACGCCAAACTGCTCGGCCAGTTCGTCGAAAGACGAAAAAATACGGTTGAGCATGGCAAAAACCTGTTGCGGCGTCAGCCCCTCGGCCACTTTGGTGAAATTGACGATGTCGACAAACATCACCGTGACATCGGCAAAGCCATCGGCAATCGTCTGCTTGTCATGCTTCAGGCGCTCGGCAATCGGGCCGGGGAGGATGTTGAGCAATAGACGTTCGGAGCGCTCCTGCTCATCAAGCAGCAGGCCATGGGTCGCTTCGAGACTGGCCTGTGCCTTGGCTTTTTCCAGAACGGCATAGCGCAGCAATAAATAGACGATGCTGGAAATCGCGGCGAAATTGAGCGCGAAGAAGAAAACGCTGGTTCGGGTAGCGACTTTGGGCGGCGTGGTCGCGAAGCTGTCGGCGAGGAAGTAATCGAAAAAACCGGAGAGCGCGGTTAGGAAGATGAAGGCAATAAACCAGGCGATGGACTCGCGCGGGCCGATAAACAGCAGGGCGCCAATCGGTGCCAACAAGCCCCAAAGGCTGGTGCCGCTGGCGGTAATGAAGTTGCCGATGCTCCACTGCACGGCAAAGGGGGCAAAGAGAAAGAGCGCCAGTTGCGAATAGCGGAAGAAATCGAAATTGCCGCTGTGGAAGAAAAAGAGCAGGTTGCTGACCAGCAGAATCTGAAAGATGAACGGCGGGGTGGCTGAAAACTGCGGCCCCATCTGGCCGTAGAGAAAAAGCCAGAGCATGGAACCGAGGCAAACCAGGCCGGTGGCGAAGATGAGCAGGGATTTTTTCAGCCGGGTTTCAGCGTCGTCATCGGGATGGATGCCGGCATTGTGCAATGTGCTGAAGAACGGGGTGTTGCTCACGGAAGTTTGCCGACGGCGACGAGGCGGGATTTGAGGATACTTGGGACAATCCATACCACATAGTCATCAAAATTGTCGCTAAGGGGGCGGCTGATAAAGGTTTGGGTTCCTTTTGAGTTTTCCAATTCGTCGCCGGTAGCGCCAGTAATTTTTAGCCCTGCCGTGGTGTATGCACCAAATGCCCGGCTGCCGTGGCTGACAATGACGGCCGGTACTTCACTGGCCAGGGGCTGACCGGTGTCGCTTTGAATGTTGGCTCGACCTACAGTGTCCAGAGAGAACCTTGCCTTGATGCCAGATATTTCTTCGTCGTAAGAAATCGGGTTGGAGAATTCCCTCCCAACAAAGTAAGTTAAACGATTGCCCCAAGGGTCGACTTCCTGAATAGCCAGCGTTTGCCATGGAAGGACACCATGTTCGAGCTTGCAGGCGGTAACGCAGCCTGATGCTTTTGGATCGCAATTTGGTGGGGTTAAAGTGAGTATTTCGGTACCCGCCGAGTTGGTTTGTGTTGTGAGGGCGGGGTCAGCCGGACAGGGCAGGCGACCGTTGGTTATTACAAAGCCGAACAATACTTCCTTGGCATTGTTCAGTTGGTTTTGTGCGTCGCGATTCGTGGCCGTATTGTTTTGTGCTGAAAGACCAAACATTAAGCCGCTAGAAAGTAGGGCTACGATTACTAGAACAATAGTCAATTCAACTAGGGAAAAGCCGTTTCGGCGTGTTGTGTTTTGCATTATTGGGTTGTCGTTAGTAGGCTAACCTGTCGTTGAAGGAACTTGATAAAGGTTGAGTGGTAAAGCTTACTGAAGGGGTAATCGCAAAATTATCGCGAGAGCTATCGGCGTTAATTTTCTCCATGAAATTAACCGTTGTCCGAGTCTTGCGATCTTGGGTGTTGATTGCTTTGCCGCTCGCTAGTACAACGGTTTGGTAGTTGCCGCCACCGTTGACTTTCAGCGTTCCTGGTGCTTGGTGCGTTTGATTGCTGATCTGGTAGAAAACCAGATTTTTCCACTTGTTTGCTGTCCACCAGGAATCGATTCCTATGGGCGGCTTGAGAAATGCACAAGAACTTCCAACCCAGATGGTAGGAACGCCGGCGGTTGCGTAAGGTGCTTCCAGGTATTGTTCGAGTATTTTTGTTTTGTCGAGCAAAGTGTCGAGAAGCGTGACTATTGTCGTAACTTTACTCTCACCATCAATGCTAACCAGTAGTTTTCGTGCCACATGGTAGGCTGAACTAGTGCTGTCGCCCTTGGCGCAAACGCTTTTTCGGGAAAGTTTGGCAATGTCATTTGCCTGGTCGGAGGCAACTCTGGCCCAATAAAGAATACCCTTAATCTGATCTGATAAATTTCGTCCGGCATTAAGTGTCGCGGGTGGGGCGCTTATGGAGTCGAGCAGGTTAGTTTTGAAGGCGATAAGGGCTTCGCGGGCAGGGTCGGGATGAATGGCATTGGCAAGTGAAAACATGCTCTTTGATGCATTGATGATGGCTGGTGTGATGCTTGTTTGGCTAGCATTTGGATCGCCGAGGGTCTCAAGGCTAATGTCCAGCAATCGCAATGCATTTTCGTGTAGCGCCGACAAATCTTTGCCTGGCTGAATTGAGGCAACGAGCGCACGGGTGCTCTCCGTTTGTAATAGTGAATGCGCCCGTTCGCTCTTGTCGATGACTGCTGAAAGTTGAATTGCCTGATCGGCGAGTTGATTAGCCGCGACCATGATTTCACCGGCGCGTTCAATGACGCCAGGTGTAAAGGCATATGATTTGGCTGCTGTGAGCAGCTCATTATTCGTTGCAATTAACTGGTCAGTGCTTGTAATGGCGAGGTTGAGTTTGTCAATGTCGCCAAATGCATTTTTTGCGGCCAGTGTGTTTGTATGGGCAATTGCGACAGCGTTAATGGCTGACGTCAGACTTGCATTCAGTACCGAGTTACTCGTGAGGCTGTACTCAAGGACGCCATTACGGATTCTGTTGATTTGCGTCAAGAGGGTATTCAGTGTTGTTGCATCGATAGTGGCCGCAGCCGCATTTCGTCTTAGGAGAAGGGTGTCGTTTTGAGCTTTCAACTCGGTGGTGAGCAGGTCTATGCCGCTATTGACTAGCGCGTCGAGCAATGGTGCAAAGGTGGGTAAGCTGTTTTTTGTGGTCTCGGCAAATCCGGAAACGGACTCTGTAAAAATTGTGCCGTTCTTCGTGCCAAGGTTAAATAGCGAACTGAGTGTTTTGAAGTTTGGCTGGGGTGATGGCGTCTTGCAAAACTCATCTTCAGCAGTCTCATCAGCCGCTTTTTTCAATGCGCTTGCAATAATAAATAACCGGTCAAATTGAGCGCGAGCGTACGCAGCGACTTCTTGAATTTCCAGGATCGCAGCTCTTTGTCCAATGAGGTCTCCTGCGGTCAACGTTAAATCCAGGTTGATTTTGGTGGTGTTTAGTTTTGTGATTGTTTGTCGTAAGGCCTCGTCCGGGTTGCCTGGTTGTGTGTCCGGTACCATGCCGAAAAGGCTTCCGCTGACACCTTTAAAAATGGTGTTTGATAACGGGGCTGGCCATGGGTAGGAGGACGTCGCTTTCGCCTGCTGCTCAAGGCAGGATCGCACTTCGTTAGCCACCCGTTTTTCTACCGCAGCCATTAGCTCTTGTCGGGTAATAGTGAGAACTAGATCGTTGAATGAGTCGCTTTGGGGGCCGCTTATATATTTTTGATCATCAGCATCGCCATTTTCGCCATCAAGATAATCCGATGGTGTGTGGGATGGGCGATTGCCTTGTCCGTTCAACGGACCTCGGGGGGCGATAATTAGTGCTGCGATCTCATTGTTGCCATCGACTGAAAGTTCCATCTCCGTATCGCTATTGATTGCAGAGGTGCTCTCATCATCGGTTAGCTTCTTCGATAGCACATACCAGAGTCGTGTTCCTGTTTCATCGACGAGTTCAGGGAGGTCGAGCGTAATCCAGGGGTGCCAGCCGACATAACTGGGGCATGTTCCCGTTGCTGCGCCAATGAATTTATCTGCGTTGCCATCACCTGGCTTATTGCTCCAGGCATCGCTATCTGTGATCAGGTCAGGGCAGGGCAAACTGCCGGGACGGTTGTCATCCATAACCGCCCGGGCGATCAACGCTTCCTTGGCGAGTGCCATATTTGTGGCGAGTTTACTCTCGTGCTGGATTCGGTTGAATTGAACATTGCTGGTTCGGTAAAAAGCAAAACTGCCCGCCATGATGATTGCAATTAAAAGCATCCAGAGTACGGCGCCTTTTTGTTTGCAGCGCGAGCCACAATGGTTCATCGCCTTGCCCCACCCGGCTTGACCACAATCCTGCCCTCACCCAGCAAACTCTCCCGTTCCCCCGTTCCCGGATGGAACGTGTCGCCTACCGGCACGCCGGTTGTCGGTATTTCAGCATTCCAGTCGGTTTCACCATTGATCCATCGTGTCCGTCGACCACTACTGCGGCGGACTTCGCCGTTGATGGTCTGGCGGCTTTCGCTGTCGCTGGCGTTGGGGACGAAGTTGCGGTTTTGCTCGCGCTGGCGGTCGAGCGCGGCGCGTTGTTGCGGCGTGAAAAACAAACGGCCGAGGGGTTCTTGCTGGGCCCAGGCGAGGCTTGGCGGCAGGGCGAGGATGAGCAGCAGGAGTGGGCGGTTAAATCTCATTTTGTGGTTGTCGGGCGCTGGACGGTGATCCATTGCAGATCGCACTCGGCGTTTAGCTGGGGTAGCGTTGCGCCGGGCTCGCTACTGCGCGGACTGGATGAAAGCTTGCAGCGCCGGATGAGGACGAGGGCTTTGGCTTCTTTTTGGACGCGGGCGAGAAAATTGAGCAGGTCTTCTTCATGGAGTAGGCGAAGTTGCAGGCGCATCGGGCTGGCTAAATAAGCATAGGCAAGGCCGGGTGTCTTTTCCAGCGTTTGTTGGGCGCCGAATTCGTAGCTGATGCCGGGCAGGCGCATGTCGTGCTGAATGTTCTGGAGCATTTCAGTCCAGTCGAGGCGCCGCTCTTCGCCGGCGATGCCGGAGCTTTGCAAGCGCTGGAAAATTTGGGTTCTATTCTTGATTTCCTGTTCTTCGGTGCGGACTTGGCGTAGCCGTTGTTCGATCTGATTTTTGCCGGCTTCAGTCGTGCGGCGTTGCTGTTCGGCTTGCTGGGCGTGGCGCAGGCTCGACCAGGCGAGCAGGCCGGCGGCAATGAGCAGGAGCAAGGTGCCGAGGAGGGGCCAGCGGAGTTTGCCGAGGTCGCGAGCGGTGAATTTCATGGTGCGATTTTTTGGCTGATTGCGATGGCAAACGGGCGGGGCTGCGCGCTGTCATCCGCACCATCACCACCGCGCAGGGAGCGGCCGGGTTGCAGATCGAATGGCTGCTCCAAGACATTTACGCGTAAGCCCGGGGTGTGGCTGAATTGTTCGGTAAATTGCTCGAAAATCGCCAGGGTTTGCCGAGTTGAAGCCGTATTTGTCGGGCGGATGTGGCCGCGAATGGTGGTGATTTCTTCTTCGCCGGTAAGGTCTTGTTTGCCCATGGCGGTTCCTGCGGTCAACGCGCCGGAATGACCAATTTTCCATTCGATACTGTCGAGTGAAACGCTGGGGACTGCATTCATGGCCTGGCTGACCATGCGGTAGGCCAAGCCAGGTTGGCGTTGCTGGCGGATTAGTTCTCGGTAGCGGGTAGTCACCCGGCGCAGGGTTTCGTTGTCGATGCCCAGTTGCGGGAAGGTGGCGGCGATTTCACGGTAGCGCCCATTGAGATCGGCCTGGCTGGCGGCGAGCATCTGGGTTTGTTCCCCCAGGCGATGGGCGCGATAGCTTTCCTTGGCGGCAAATAGCAGGCTGCCGAGCAGTGCCACGAGGCCGGCGGCGATCAGGCTTCGGCGGATTT